>SLIW01000143.1 GCA_007135435.1 Natronomonas sp. | reverse complement strand
GCTGGCGTGCTCGGCCCAGTAGTCGAGCGACTCGCGGGCGTTCGCCTCGACGTCGTGGTCGGTGTCGCTGTCGTTCACGATGCCGACGCGGACGGTCTCGCCGGCGAAGGGGTGACGCGGGTCGCTCGCCCCGACCTGGACGGCGTCGCTCGAACAGCCCGCGAACGCCGCCGCACACCCCGCACACCCGGCCACGATGAGTTCCCTCCGTCGCATCTCCCGGGAGTTGGAGCCGACCTCCATAAAACCGGGCGAACGGTCACCGATCGCCGGAGGGAGAGCGGCAGTCCGGCTTAGGCGCCCTCGGTCGAGCGGGATGTGGCTTGCACCGGTCGTCAGGGGTCCGGAACGAGCCGGTCGGTCCAGTGTCGACGTGAGCCACACGGTCCACGGCCGACACGCGCAGGTTTTTGTCGGTCTCGGCCGTGGGTGCGCGACATGGCAGACGACGGATCTGACGACGCCGGTGGCATCGATGAATCGGACGACCCCGACCCTGACTCCAACAGGGACCTCGACCCCGACACGGAGACAGCGGCGCCGCCACGACTGGTCGAACCCGGTGCCTCGACCGCCGACGAGCGCCGCTTGGTCGCCGGCTGGCAGGGTCGCTACTTCGAGGACTTCCGCGTCGGCGACGTCTACAAGCACCCCTACGGCAGGACGGTCACGGAGACGGACAACGTCTGGCTGACGAACCTGACGATGAACCTCAACCCGATGCACTTCAACGAGCCGTACGCCGCGGCGACGGAGTTCGGCGAGCGGCTCGTCGACGGCACATTCGTCATCGCGCTCGCGGTGGGCATGAGCGTCATCGACGTCTCGGCGAACGCCACCGCGAACCTGGGCTACGACCGGATCCGCCACCACGCCCCCGTCTTCCACGGCGACACCATCTTCGCCGAGAGCGAGGTGCTCGACAAGCGCGAGTCCTCCTCGCGCGAGCACGTCGGCATCGTCACGACCGAACTCCGCGCGTACAACCAGGACGACGAGCTCGTGCTGTCGATGGAGCGGACGCCGATGGTGCTGAAACGAAGCCACGCCCGGCCGTCGGCGGCCAGACCGACCGGCTGGCCCGACGGCGTCGGCACCCAGCCCGAGGACGTCGAGGGCCGCGTCGACGAACGACCGGGGCAGGAGGACTCCTGACGTGCCGACCGCGGACCCGGTCACCGAGCGGTTCACGGGCGACCTCCCGCGGATGGACCCGTCGGAGGCCGCGTCGCTGGTCCCCCGCGAAGCGGTGGTCGCCACGAGCGGCTTCGGGAACGTCGGCTACCCGAAGGCCGTTCCTGAAGCGATCGCGGCGGCCGAGGCCACCCACGAGCTGACCGTCCTCACGGGCGGCAGCGTCGGCGGGGAGATCGACACCGCCCTCGTCGACTCCGGCGACCTCGTCAGGCGGTTCCCCTACCCGGGGACCGGGGCGATCCGGGCGGCGGCGAACGACGGTCGGGTGGCCTTCCACGACCGGCACGTCTCGCGGCTCGGCGACGAGGTGCGGTTCGGCGGGCTGGTCGAGGGCGTCGACGTGGCGATCGTCGAGGCGGTCGCCGTCGGCGAGGACTGGTTGATCCCCTCGCCGTCGATCGGGCAGACGCCGGCGTACGTCGAGGCCGCCGATCGGCTCGTCGTCGAGGTGAACCGGAGCCAGCCACTCGCGCTCCAGGCGCTCCACGACGTCTACCTGCCGGGCCCGCCGCCGGATCGCGAGCCGATCCCCCTGTCCGACCCGGGTGGCCGGATCGGCGGCCCGACGGTGAGCTTCGACCCGGAGACCCTCGTGGCGGTCGTGGAGACGGACCGACGGGACGCCACCTACGAGTTCCGCGAGCCGACCGACGTCGACCGCGCCATCGGGGCGAACTTCCGCGGGTGGCTCGCGCGGGAGGCCGGCCGCAACCCGACCATGCGGGAGTCCATCCGCCTGCAGTTCGGCGTCGGCGCCGTCGGCAACGCCCTCATGGGGAGCCTGGCGGACCTCGAGACCGACCTCGACGGGGAACGCGAGCTCGTGTACTTCGGAGAGGTGTTCCAGGACGGCCTCCTCGAGCTCGTCGACGACGGGACGCTCGAGACGGCGTCGGCGACCGCGCTGGCGCTCACCCGGGCGGGCCAGGACCGGCTCTTCGCGGACGTCGACCGGTACGCCGAGTCGATCGTCCTCCGACCCGTCGACGTCACGAACGCCCCCGGGCTGATCCAGCGGTTCGGCGTCGTCGCGGTCAACAGCGCCCTGGAGGTCGACCTCTACGGCCACGTCAACTCTACGCACATCGGCGGCACGCAGGTGAACACGGGCGTGGGCGGGAGCGGCGACTACAACCGGGCAGGCCTCGTCACTGTCGTCGCGCTCCCGTCCACCGCCCGCGACGGCGACGTCTCCCGGGTGGTGCCCATGGTCCCGCACGTCGACCACACCGAGCACGACGTCGACGTCGTCGTCACCGAACACGGCGTCGCCGACCTCCGTGGACGCTCGCCGACGGAGCGGGCCGGTCGCCTCCTCGAGGTGGCCCACCCGGAGTATCGACCGGCGTTGCAGACGTACCGTGACCGGGCCGAACGCCGCGGGGGACACGTCCCCCACGACCTGGAGGAGGCGTTCTCCTGGAGATCGTCGACACCGGAGGAATGAACCGCCCTCTCGGAAGCGGAACCCAGTCAGCGGTGGAGCAGCCTGACCATCCGGGACGGGGTGGGTGTGGCCGCGTTCGCGTTCTCCCGTCGGTCCTCGGATCAGAGGCTCTCGAGGGACCGCAACCGCTGTTCGACCTCCGGCGGGGCGGAGCTGGGCCCGTCTCGAACCCGGTGGTCGGGCACGATCAGCGGCGCGGGGTTCTCCGCCAGTGCCGTCCGGATCAGCTGGTGGTCCTCCTCCGACTCCGGGTCGAGCCCGGGCGTCATCCTCGCGACCTGCTCGACCGAGAAGTCATCCCCGTAGGGGATCGACCGGACGGCCTCCAGGACGTCGCCCTGGTTCGTCGGCATGGTCATCGCGACCGCGACGTCGTCGAAGTCGTCGACCTGCCCCTCGAGGTAGGCATCGATCCGGTCCAACAGCGGGAGGGTCTCCTCCGCGCCCGCTTCGGGGGTGGTCGGGAACGCGACGGAGAGGACGCGCCCGCCGGCGACGCCGACCTGCACGTACCGCTCGAGGTAGACGGACTCGCGCGCGTAGATCCCCGATTCCGCGTCCGGGTCGGTGCTCATGGTCGCCACTCGAGCGCCCCTGGCTTCAACCTTGAGGCTGGGGTCGGTCGACCGTGAGGCGAGGGTCGGTCGGCCCCCTGTCGAGGTGCTGACGACGTCCCGACGGCCGCCCAGACGTCTCTCGGCGGCCGACCGACCGTCTCTCGGCGGCCGCCCAACCGTCTCCTGACGTCCAACCGGCTGTCTCTCG
>SLIW01000079.1 GCA_007135435.1 Natronomonas sp. | reverse complement strand
GCCCCGGCGACGATGCCGAGCGTGAAGACGACGCGCCAGTCCCGGGAGCTGACGTACTGCTGGAATCGCGACTGGTCGGAGACGTACGACAGTGTCGACTCGAGGAACGTGCTCGCGCCGGCCGGGATGGCGGTCCCGAGGTAGATGACGACCGCGCCGAGGCCGACGAGCAGCCCCCCGACGGCGTACCGGCTGATCCCGGCCGGGAAGAGCGACTCGTACAGCGCCGGATCGACGAGTTCAGTGACCATCCGTCGGGGCGGGTCGATCAGTCACCGGCCAGCGACTCCTGGCTGGCGGCGCAGTTGTTCGGGCCGAGCTCGAGCTCGAAGGCCTCCTCGTCGTCGGCCTCCTGCTGACCGAGGTTCGTCGGGATGATGTCCTCGTAGTTCGCCGGACGCGGCGGCATGTCCGAGAGGATCAGGTCGACGAACTCGTCTTCGTCCATCGTCAGCGCGTCCATCTCCGCGACGAGTCGCCCGATCGGCGCCGTGTAGGTGCCGTCGGCGGCGGGTTCGGCCGCGTCGCTGTAGTGGGCGCCGCCGACGAGCGTGTCGTCGGGCAGCGTGAGCACGCGCTCCTGGAGCGACGCGTAGAGCTGGCGGGCCGCCTCGGGCGCACCCTCGTCCCCCTCCTCGAGGTCGGGGCGGGCGACGCTCTCGACGAACAGGCCGTCGCCGGTGGCCATCAGCGAGCCGTCGATCAGGTAGGAGGTCATCCCGGAGGTGTGACCGGGCGTGGAGACCGTCTCGATCGTCGCGTCGCCGACCCGGAACTCGTCGCCGTCGACGGCAAGCGTCATCTCGTCGGCGTAGGTGACCCCGCGGTCGACGGACGCCTCCGGGATGACGCCCTCGACGCCCCGGTCGACGAGCTCGCGGACGCCCGAGATGTGGTCGGCGTGGATGTGCGTGTCGAGCGCGTACGTCAGCTCGACGCCCAGCTCCGCGGCGTCATCGATGTAGCGGTCGGTGAACGCCCGGAGCGGGTCGATCACGGCGGCCTCGCCATCGTCGACGACGAGGTATCCGAGACAGCCGCTCGAGGGGCGCTGGTACTGGTAGAGGCGCCCGGCGCCGTCGTAGCGTTCGACCGCGACGCGCTCGTAGATGCGCGCCCAGCCGTTCATCCCCTCGTCGAGGTGCTCGACGTCGTACCCGCGCTCCTTCAGCGCACCCGCGACGTACTCGCTCGCACCGCCCTTCGCACAGAGAACGGTGATCTCGCGGTCGTCCGGGATCCGTGCGAGCACCTCGTCGTCGATGTCCGCGTCGAGGAACTCGAAGTACGGGACGTTGATCGACTCGACGCGCTCGCCGTCGATTCGCCACTCCTCGTAGTCGCTCTGCATGCGCGTGTCGAGGATGGTGATGGCCTCACCGGCGTCGATTCGGGCCTTCAACGCGGCCGGCGTCACCGACTCGACCGGCACGTCCGGTGTCGGAAAGTCCATGTCGTCCATGTTGTGCATTCGTTCGTACCGGCCGCGCTCACATAAGAGTTTGCATAGAAGTGCGAATACAGTACAAGACCATGCCGATCGGATCGCCGATGGATACATCGAGTCGGGGCGGAGGAACGTGATCACTCCCCCGTCACCGGGGCACCCTTCCCGGGACCGACCGATATACTTTTAATCCCGTAGACGATATTGTGTAGTAGCTCCAATACAAACCAACGGAGTACATCCAAATGAGTGAAACATTCGACGTTACGGAGACGCTCGACGTGAAGGGACAGTCCTGCCCGATGCCGGTCGTCAAGACCAAGCAGGCGATCGACGCCCTCGAGGAGGGCGACGTGCTGGAGGTCCTCGCGACGGACTCCGGCAGCATGAGCGACATCGAGGGCTGGGCCGAGGGGACCGACGGCGTGACGCTGCTCGGCCAGGCCGACGAGGACGGCCTCTACACGCACTACGTCGAGAAGACCGCATAACATGAGTACCGACACGCCCTCCGCCGACGCCGAGAACGTCGCCGATGCGGACCTCGAGACCCTTCAGGAGCGCGTCGAGGACCTCGAGGGGAGCCTCGCCGATCTGGAGGCCGAGGACGACGGCAAGAAGCTGACGATCATCGCCACCAAGGGCACCTTCGACATGGCCTACCCGCCGCTGATCCTCGCGAGCACGGCGGCCGCCTTCGACTGGGAGGTCGTGGTCTTCCACACCTTCTGGGGGCTGGACATCCTCCACGAGGAGAAGTCGAAGGACCTCAAGATCAGCGCCGTCGGCAACCCCACCATGCCGATGCCGAACGTCCTCGCCGCCCTCCCCGGGATGGACGCGATGGCGACGAAGATGATGGAGCGGAAGATCGACCAGAACAACACGGCCACGATCGAGGAGCTGATCGAGCTCTCGCTCGACCAGGGCGTCGACCTGCAGGCCTGCCAGATGACCGTCGAGCTGATGGACTACGACGAGGAGGACTTCTACGAGGGCGTCACGACCGGCGTCGGCGCGGCGACGGCCCTGCAGCACCTGGCCGAATCCGACGTGCAGCTGCTCGTCTGACCGCGCACCGACCTCAACCCGGTCGAGCGCGCCGATCGCGATTCGACCAGACCAACCCTCGTGTCGCGGAGCCGGTCGATTTCGGCAACTTACTACCCCGGACATCGAACGCGTCGCTCGTACCGAGCCACCGAGCGCGCCGCTCCTACCGAGCCACCGATCACCTCGCCTGTCGCTTGTCCACGCCTATTTCGTCGGCCGAACCTCCAACTGTACGGTTCCCGACGGTGGGTCGCAGCTGGGTACACTCCCCCGGACGGGCTGTTCAGGGAGGGGACGGTCTCCGCAGGTGGGCACGGCGAGTGCCGTTCGGTCTGGATCCGGTGGTCGACGAAGCCAACCTCGACGGCGTTCACGAGTCCGAACGGTCGTGGGAGGTCGGGTCGGGTTCGAAGTCCAGGCCGCGGGCGGGGTCCCAGATCGCACACCAGTGCTGGGAGGCGACCGCCCCCTCTACCTCGGTGCAGGCGCCGAAGGGGTCCGTCGTCTGGCTGGGACAGAAGAACGAGCAGTTCGCGCACAGCTGGTAGTTCCGCGGGTTCGTTTCGTAGGCGACGTCCTCCTTGGACATCAGGTCGTCGGGGTCCCGTTCGACGCCCTCGATGCTCACGCACTCCTCCATCCCGTCCGGGACTGGTTGATCCACGTCGAAGGGCTCCCGTGGTCCCGGTTTCTGGTCGGCGGGAACACTCCGCAGCCGATCGAACCCGGTGTCCGACGTCGTGTCCTCTATGAAGAGACACCCGGAGAGCCCGACCAGGGAGGCACCGCCCGCGATCTGTAACAGCTCGCGTCGGCTTCGCGAGGTCATGGTCGAACCACCATCATCCCGTGTGCACCTCGATATCGCCGATCTGGGTGGTACTGTGGTATCGGCAGACGTAGTTGACCATCTCTTCGG
>SLIW01000185.1 GCA_007135435.1 Natronomonas sp. | reverse complement strand
GGCGCGCCACCCTCACCTGTCGGGGCTGTAGTTCGGCGCCTCGTCGGTGATGACGACGTCGTGGGCGTGGCTCTCGGTCTGGCCGGCGTGGGAGACGCGGACGAACTCGGCGCGCTCCTTGAACTCCGGAATCGTCTCGGCGCCGACGTACCCCATCCCGGACTGCATCCCGCCGACGAGCTGGTGGAGCTCCGAGGCGAGCGAGCCCTTGTACGGGGTCGCGGCCTCGACCCCCTCCGGGACGAACTCGTCTTCCTCGTCGGTCTCCTCCTTCAGGTAGCGGTCGCCGCCGCCGTCGTTCATCGCGCCGACCGAGCCCATCCCGCGGTACTGCTTGTACCGCTTGCCGTTCATCGTGATGACCCGGCCGGGGGCCTCCTCGGTGCCCGCGAAGTAGGAGCCCAGCATGACCGCGTCGGCGCCGGCGGCGATGGCCTTGATGGCGTCGCCGGAGTAGCGGACGCCCCCGTCGGCGATGACCGGCACGCCCTCCGGCGCGGCGACGTCGGCGACCTCCGCGACGGCGGTGATCTGCGGCATCCCCGCGCCGGTGACGACCCGCGTCGTGCAGATCGAACCCGGACCGATGCCGACCTTGATTCCGTCGGCGAAGTCCACGACTGCCTCGGCGGCCTCGCGGGTCCCGACGTTGCCGACGACGACGTCGGCGTCGACCTCCGCCTTGATGTCCCGGGCGGCGTCGATCACGTTGAGGTTGTGGGCGTGCGCGCAGTCGATGAAGAGGACGTCCGCCCCGGCGTCGTCGGCGGTCTGGGCGCGGTCGCTCTCGAACGGCCCGACCGCGACGCCGACCCGGAGGGAGCCGTCGTCGGCGCGGGCGGCGCTGTCGTACTCCCGGCGGGCGAGGATCCCCTGCATGGTCACGAGCCCCGTCAGGTGGTCGTCGTCGTCGACGATCGGCACGCGCTCGATCTTGTGCTCGTACATGAGCTCGAGCGCCTCCCGGGCGCTGACGTTGTCCGGCGCGGTGACCACCTCGTCGGTCATCGCCTCGCGGACCTCGTCGCGTTCGCCGACCTCGAGGTACGGCCGGATGTCGGTCCCGGAGATGATCCCCAGGACGGTCCCCTCGTCGTCGACCACCGGGGCGCCCGATACGCCCTCGCGCTCCATCATCGCGTCGACCTCCCGGACCGTCTGGTCCGGCGAGGCGGTGACCACCTCGCGGATGATCAGCTCGTCGGCGCGCTTGATCTCCTCGACCTGGTCGGCCATCTCCTCGACGCTCATGTTCCGGTGGAGGACCCCCAGGCCGCCGCGGCGGGCCATCTCGATCGCCAGCTCGGCCTCGGTGACGGTGTCCATCGCCGCCGAGAGCACCGGCACGGTCAGGGTGACGTTCCGCGAGGCACGGGTGGTCGTGTCGGCCGAGTCGGGCTCGACGCGGCTCTCCATCGGTCGGAGCAACACGTCGTCGAAGGTCAACGCCTCGGGTACCCGCAGTTTGCTCGAGAAGGGATCGTCGGTCGCCATGTCAAGGTTGGGAATCCCCCGGCCAAAAGCGTTGCGAGAGGCGGGCGCGTCCGGCAGCCCCGGAGGGCCCACAGACGCCGCCGTGCGGCTCGCTGCCGCGTGCGGACGAGCCCCACACAACACTTATCTCTCCGACCATATTTGCCTACAGCATGGACTCCGCCAGTCCCATCGTGAAGCGCACCGCCGGCGAGCAGGTCGACGTCTCCGGCATCCTCTTCACATTCACGATGTGGACGACCAAAGCGGGGGAGGCCATGACGCGGCTGCGTCCCTTCGGCACGGGAACCCGAACAGGAGCCACAGAGGGAACAGGGACCGGGTTCGGTCCCGCCCCCGGCTTCGAGTTCGACCTCCCGTTGCCCAGAGGGTATCGCGACGCACGCCGCCGGTCCTACGGTGAGGGGCATCGACCCGTCTGAGGGATGAGTACGTCCCGACACCCGATCGCCCTACGACTCGAGCGGCAGGTCGGCAGGGGAACCCAGCTCCTCGCGACGGTGATGGCCCTGCCGCTGCTGGACGGCATCTTCGCGGCGCTGGTCCTCGCGGGCGCGGTGTCCACCGTCGTCGGCATGCTCGAGGTGGGCCTGCTCATCTTCGGCGGCAGTGCCACCCTGGCGGTCGTCCTCGCGGAGATGGACGGCACCCGGCGCCGGCAGATCCGGAACGTCCTCCTCGTGGGCGCGTTCGTGATCCCCGTCGCCGCGCTGCAGGCCGCCGTCGCGCCGACGATCGCCTCGGTCCTCGAGATGGTCATCTTCGAGCGGTTCGCCGCCCTGGTGATCTTCGCCATCGCGGCGAAGACCGCCAGTGCGACCATCGGCGAGTACATCCCGAGCCCGGGGGTCATCATCGGGCTCGGCTTCATCGCCAGCGTCCGCCCCAACGGCTTCGAGTTCGCCCTCGTCGGCGACCCGACCTACGTGGTCTACGGCACCGGCGCGGCGGCGGTCGGCGTCGCCTTCGCGCTGTCGGTCGCCATCTCGGCGCCCTGGCTGCGGGGTAACGTCGACCTCGACCGGTTCCGCTTCGGCAGCGCCGTCGCGCTCGGCGTGCTCCCGTTCACCATCCTCGGGCTCATCCCGACGGAGGCCCCGCTGGCGCTGGCCGTCCTCGGCGTGACCGCGCTGCTCGCCTTCGATCCCGGGGGCGCACCGGGTCCGGAGCTGGGCTGGTCGGGCGACGAGGACGACCCGGACGGGACAGCCGCCGACGGCGGGGCGGCTGCCCAGGACGGCGACGACCCGGAGGGCGAAGCGGACGATCCGTTCGATTCGGTCGGGGATCAGTCGGGGTCGGACGGCTCCGACGACGGCCACGGCACGCCCGGCATCGACGACGGCGATCGGGCGCCGTGGTTGTGAGGGTGGAAAGTGGTGGTAGGTTGCACCAACGGACCGATCCCACTCTCGAGCCACCGAATCTGCAGCCGTGCTACAAACACTTAGGACGCTCCGGGTCCGTCCTCCGGTATGGCCGACAACCGCGTCGTCGAGGGGCGGATGGTCACCCCGCGGAAGCTCGCAGAGCTCGTCGAGGGCGAGAGCGTGATGGACGCCGAGGGCATCGAGGACGCCGACCGGGACTGCCCCGAGTGCGGCGGGGACGTGATCAGCGTGGGGTACATGCCGAGCGTCACGGAGTTCGTCACGGCGTACAAGTGCCAGGAGTGCGCCTGGAGCGAGACGGACCGATAGCCTCGCAGGCGAGGGGTCTGGCCCCCCGAATCGAAACCCCTTTAGGCGAACCGGAGGTACCTGATGGCGAGGGGACGTGGCCAAGCCAGGCATGGCGACTGACTCCAGAGGCCACGCGCCCGGTGACGAGACTCCAGACTGATATACCGAGCGGGCGACTGATCATCGCCTCGCGTTGACGACCCTCTGGAGGACCGAGGCGCACACCGGAGATATCAGTCGATCG
>SLIW01000463.1 GCA_007135435.1 Natronomonas sp. | reverse complement strand
GGACAGCCCGCCCATCGCCCCACGCGTCCCGGCACCGGGGACTCACCACAACCCCTATCACTCAGACCTCCCTCCGTCGAGGTAGCGGATTCCCGATGCTCGACGCACTCCTCCGGGTCGACGTCCTCCTGTTCTTCCTGATCGGGCTCCTCGGCGGGGCGCACTGCATCGGGATGTGCGGGCCGTTGGTGACGACCTACGCGAAGCGGATGGAGCACCGCACCGACGGCGGCGCGACGTCCGTCGGCACCGGTCGTCCCTCCCGGAGCGGTCCCGCTCGGGGCGCGCACCTCACGACCTACGAGGTCAGACAGCACGCCCTCTTCAACCTGGGACGGACGGCCAGTTACACCGTCCTCGGTGGCCTGTTCGGCGCCCTCGGTGGCGCGCTGTTCCTGACGGTCCACGAGGTCTCCGCCTGGTCCGACCTCGTGCGCGGCGTCGTCGGCATCGTGGTCGGCGGGGCGGTGATCCTCGTGGGCGTGCGGTACGTGCTCGGCGTCGTCACCTCGGGCGTCCACCTCCCGGGGACGCGGCGGTTGACCGCCTGGCTGACGGGCCACGTCGACAGGCTCGCGAACGGGCCCGGCATCGCGGGGCTGGGTGCCGTCCACGGGCTGCTCCCGTGTCCGATCCTCTACCCGGCGTACCTCTTCGCCTTCGCGAGCGGCTCGGCGTTCGCCGGCGCCACCGCCCTCGCCGCCCTCGGGCTCGGCACCGTCCCGGCGGTCTTCGCCTACGGGACGCTGATCGAGGCGGTCGACGTCGCCCACCGCCGACGCATCCACCGGCTCCTCGGCGTGGCCTTCGTGATCCTCGGGTACGTCCTCCTCGCCCACGGGCTGATGGCGGTCGGCGTCCACCTCCCGCACCCCGAGCTCCCGCACTACCAGCCGCTCGACGGCGCCGGTCACGACCACTGATCGCCGCGCCGGTCACGACCACTGACCGCGGCGCCGGTCACGATCACTGATCGCCGCCTCGGACGACGGTCCCCGGGCCCCGGACTCAGAGGGTGACGGTGACGAGCCCCAGCAGGAGCAACAGCGCGATGCTCAACCGGATGATCGTCCCCAGAAAGGCGACCATCGCGAACAGCACCGGCCGCGTCTCGATGACGCCGAAGGCGTACATCGTCGCGGTCTCGGGCAACAGCGGCGTCGACAGCGCGACGAGGAGCCCGAGGTACCGGTAGCGACGGACGAACCCGGTCACCGTCTCCCGCTTGAACCGCCTGTACCGGGGGAGGTACTCGCCGAGCCGGATGACCGGACCCGAGTTCCGCACGCCGTAGCCGATCCGGACGACGATCAGGCTCCCCGCTGCCTTGCCCGCGCCGGCGACGACGATGACGAGAGGGTAGGAGACCGACGGCGGGAGCTCGAGCAGCAGGGGGGCGCCGAGGACGAGCTCCGTCGGGAGCGGCAGGAACGCCGCCACGAGCAGGGCGTAGAGGAAGACGCTGACGAGGATGACGAACACGGACAGCGAGAGCGGGAGGGCCATCAATGGTATCTCGGCCGGAACATTCCGTGCCTTCCCAGTAGAACTTGTCTGTTCGCTAGTCGCTGCTCGTCCGAAAACCGGGTCGGGGCGGACGGGCTCGTATCGGCTGCCCCGAAGGTTCCGTCGCCAGTGGTGGATGGCCCAGTCGCCGAGTCAGGAGACGAACTCGATTCACTTCCGGACGAGCGTGACCGGCACGGGCGAGCGCCGGGCGACGGTCTCGGCGACGCTGCCGAGGAGGAAGCGGGCGACGCCGTCGCGGCCGTGGCTCCCCATGACCACGTGGTCGACGTCGTTGTTCTCTGCGAAGCGGACGATCGCCCGGGAGGGCTCGCCGTGGGCCGTCTCGGTCCGGACGTCCAGGCCAGCGTTCTCGGCGCGCTCGCGGGCCAGCTCCAGGACGTGGGTGGCCTTCTCGACCTCGGACTTGAACTCCGCCTCGCTCCGGTACCCGGGGTAGGCGAGCGTCCGACTGTGTTCCGCCCGCGGATCGACCACGTACAGGACCGTGACGTCGGCGTCCGGGAAGTGCTCGGCGACGTGGTCGAGGGCGTTCCTGGACTGGGCGGACCAGTCGACGGGGACGAGGACGTGGTAGCTCATGCGTCGGCGCTCGGCTCTGGAGGTCGGCGTCGGGGGCCATAACTCTGCGGGACGCTCGAGGACGGTTCGTCGAACGTTCCGGTCAGAAGCCGGCGAGGTGGTCGGCGTCGCACGTCGGTCCACTGTGGATGATCCAGACCGGTGGGCGGTGTCTCGTCCGAACGAGGGCCACCCCTCCGGTGGATCACTCCCGCACAGTGGGCGGCACCGGCCCGACGAACAGCGTAAGACTTTGGCAGGCCGTCCCGAATGGTCGTCCATGGGCGAGTTCACCAGGGAGCTGCTCCGCGAGATCGACGAGACGACCCAGGAGGTGTTCGACCTCGGGACCCGTGCCGCGGCCAAGAAGAAGGAGGGGTCGAGGCGGAAGGCCTACGAGAAGGGGATCCACGAGGTCCGCGACGTCGCGGGCAAGCCGGCCGCGCGGGAGCTGGCCGAGTGGATCCAGGAGGAGATCCGGTCGACGGAGAAGTTCCCCACCGCCCGACGCGTCCGCAAGCGGGGTGCTGCCATCTGCCGGGAGAGCGGCCACGAGGTCTCGACGGGGAGCTGGCTCGGGGCGTGAGCGGCGGTTCCTGGCGGATCAGGAACCCTTACGATGACGATTCGTGCGTGGCGTGTCTCGAGGTCCTGACCCGCCTCTGTCCCGCACCGTAGTGATCTCGCGACTCGAGGACCGCGACCGCAAGCTCGTCGGGATCACGGTGGTCAACATGTCCCGCCAGCGCGCGGAGGAACTCGAGAGAGTATCGTACGCGGAGCTCGGGGACAAGCCGTTCGACGACGACCTGGTCGAGTTTATCGTCTCCGGGCTGGTCGTCTCGATGGTCTGGGGGGCGGGACGCGACGAGACAGGTTAGACAGATGTTCGGCGCGCGTTTGTCCCATCGATACCGTCGCGAGTTCTACCGATCGACGGCGGATTATCGTGACTGTCGGGAGTCTGTCCGGTCGCGACCGCACGCAGTCGTACGACCGGACCGGTACACGGTCAGAACGATCACATTCGGTCAAGGTGCCTACCGATCGACGACCGGCAACGTCGTCCCAAGCACCACCACGACGCCGGCGAGGCCGGCGAAGACGAAGAACACCTCGTCGAAGAACCCCCGCTCGGCGACCGCACCGAACGCGACGGGACTGATCGCCCCCACCGCGAAGACGGTCGTCCGGAGGACGCCAAACCCGGTTCCCTGGACGTCGGCGGGGAGGGTGGCGACGAGGTACGACTCCGTCGACGTCTCGAAGGCGAGCAGGGTCCCGAGGAGGATCGACACGATGGTCAGGATCCAGATACTGTCGACGAACGGGAG
>SLIW01000265.1 GCA_007135435.1 Natronomonas sp. | reverse complement strand
CCTCCACGACAGCTACCGCGAGCTCCGGGCGGTCAGGCAGGCGATCCGCGAGGGGAACCTGCTCGAGCTCGTGGAGCGACGTGCCCGCGCGCATCCGGCGATGGCCGACGGCTACCGGGCGCTCCTCGACGGCGCCGACCAGCTCGAGCGCGAGGACCCCGCCGCGAAGGGGACCTTCTTTCACCTCTCCCCCGATTCGGCCCGCCGGCCGGAGGTGCGTCGCCACCACGACCGGCTCGCCCGGCTGCCGATCACGGGTGAGCGGGTGCTGCTCTCGGAGGGCGAGGCCAACAGCCGCTACGACGAGACCTGGCGGCTGGTCCCCCCGTTCGGTCCGTATCCGCCCGCGCTCTCGGAGACCTACCCCCTGACCGCCCAGGTG
Organism: Natronomonas sp.; assembly: GCA_007135435.1. Classification (GTDB taxonomy): domain Archaea; phylum Halobacteriota; class Halobacteria; order Halobacteriales; family Haloarculaceae; genus Natronomonas. The sequence continues at coordinate 3,048 of SLIW01000265.1, read as the reverse complement.
CCCGAGCGGCTCGACCGGGCCGCCTACGAGGCGGCGGCGACCGGCGTCCGGCGGCTCGCCGAGGCGAACCCGGACGTCTCCTTCACCGTGGCCCACTGGGGGTGGCCGGGGAGCGCGCTCGAGGTCCTTCCGGAGGGCGTGGAGGCGATCGTGCTCGGCACCGAGGACTGACCACGGATCAGGGCGCAGAATAAGACGCGACGTCGCCGTGGCCAACCATCCGGCACCGTTCTCAGCCGATGAGACGTTCGAACGTGGATCGGCTCACACACGATCGGTTCCCGGCTCGAACAGCGTCTCGCGGGAGCGCTCGAGCATCCCGACGGCCTCGTTCTCGTCCACCGCGCGGACCGTCATCCGGTAGGCCGCGTCCTCAGAGAGTGCGAGCCCGCCGGGGACCGGGATCCGCTCGGGCGCGGCCACGTACGACGCCTCGGCGCCGACGTCGATTGCCTTGCGGACGATCACCTCGCCGTCGGCGTCGGCGATCTCGATGTCGACCGTCCGTAGGAGGCCGCCCGGCGCGACGACCTCGACACGATCGATCTCGACGACGCCCTCGCGGGGCTTCCACCGGGGGTCGCTGAAGGCCTCGATCCGCGGCGACTCGTCGCGGACCGCCCCGAGCGCCCGCCGTGCGGCTCTGAGCCCGCTCACGCCTGCCATCCGGACGGTCTCCGAGCGAGCCACCACCGCGGCGATACCCACCGCGCCGACCGCGGCCAGGAGCTGGACCCACAGCGGGAGCGACAGCGGGACCGACTGGAGGCCGGGGAACGGCCGCTGGTCCACCGGCGCGACCGGCTCGATCGTCGCCTCGGCGGTCCCCGTCGCGCCGAACTCGTCCTCGACTGTGACCGAGAGGCGGTCGCCTGACGCGAACGTCCCGGTGACCTGCTCGCCCGTGACCGTGCTGCCGTCGGGGAGCGTCCAGGTGACGGTCGCGTCGCCCACCGCGTTGGTCACGTTCGCCTCGAGGGTCGTCTCTTCGTCCGCGGTCACGTTGTCGGCACCTTCGATCGACACCGACGGCTCGTCGTTGACGATGAGTTCCCGCACGACGGTGTCCGACCGGCCCTCCGCGTCCGTGACCGCCAGTTCAACGTCGTAGACGCCAGCCGTCCCGAACGTGGCCTCGATCCCGTCGGTCTCGAGGGTCGTCCCGTCGGGGAGTGACCACTCGTACTCGACGTCCGTCGCGGCGAAGAGGGCGAAGACACTGAATCCCGTCGTCCGCGCCTCGAGGGTCACCGACGTGGAGGTCTCTTCAGTCACCCGCGTCGGCAGCAGCTGCCATCCCTCGGACGTGTGCCGACCGACCTGGGCCGCCCTGGGGTCACCACCGTCGAACACCTCGCGGTCGACGGTCATCCTAACGGTGGCGGGGCCCTCGCGGAGCTCCTCCGGGGGCACGATGGAGACGACGGAGAGCGCCCGTGGCTCCCTGGCGACCCCCGGCGTCCCGTATACCGACGACGCCGACCCGGTCAGCCAGGCCGTTTCGCCCTCCATGGTCACGAGCCGGTCGTCGTGGACCGCCAGCCCATCGTCCTCCAGTCCAGAGAGGACCGCCCCTCGCTCGATCGCTACGCGGGGTGGGGCCGGTTCGCTGTCCCCTGGCAACTCGTCGATTCGGTCGATCGCCACGTCGTCGGGATCGATCTCCTCGTCGAAGATCACCTCGACGTCCACCCTGTCGTCGCGGACCACGCGGTCGGGATCCGGATCGGGCTCCGGTTCGATCGGCGGTGCCGGTTCGACGACCGTGCCCCGATCGTCCTCGTCCGAGTCGTCGTCATCGTCCGCATCGTCGGCGGGATATCGGACGCCGATCGTCACCGTTCCATCCTCGGAAACCTCGTCGTGGGTGTCGATGCTGAATCCGACCGTGAGCGTCTCCCCGGGGTCCAGCTCGGCGACGGAGTCGCGATCCAGCGTCGCCGTCGGGTCGTCACCCTCGTAGGGCGTAATCGCGTCCTCGTCGACCGCGACCCAGACCTCGATCTGCTCGTCGGCGGTCGAAGTGACGTCGAACACGCCGTCGGCGGTGGTGGTCGCCCGCTCGTTCAGCCCCTCGAAGTCGACGCGGAGCTCGCCGTCCACTATGGTGGCGTACTTGCCGTTGGGGCCGTCGTGGGGCGAGAGTTCGACAACATTAGAGACGTCCTCGCCTCCGCTGGCCCCGGCGACCGCCATCGTCGGCACTGCGAGTGCCAGCATGACGACGACGGCAGCGACGACGAGGCCTGTTCGCATGTGCGTTGGAGGTTCGATGGGGCTTCAGGGTCTTTGTATTGAGGAGTGAGAAATGCTGAAGGGTGGGCTTGAAGCGGCTTATTCTATGAACACAGCTGTTAACAGGGCTTAGTCTTGGGGACTGGCATCATCACTGACCGGATACACCCCAGTAAATGCTGATAATCAAGATCGGGACCTACGACCAAGCGAATTCCACTTTGACCTGGTATTAGCAGGGATTTTATCTAAATAATTTGTAAAGTAAGTAGGCCAGCTCCCTACGAGGAATCAGTTGCTACAATCGTTATCGTGTCGGGTAACACATCGTTGGCTGATGTCGTTTCTGTTTCACCTTCCATATTGAACACAACGTCAAGTGTCACGCTACCCCCATCTCCATCAATATTTTGCAGGTCATCCGGGAGTGTGCCAGTTTCAAAGTACATACCGGCGGATTCGGATTCGGCATCTTCTGTCGTTATATCGCCCCCGTCGGCTTCGATCGAAATATCGACCACGTCGCCGGTGTTTTCTCTGTTATTCGTAATCACGAAGCCGCCGTCGAATCGGGTTATTGCATCCAGGTTTAAATCGCCGAGGTCGAACTCGATTGTATCATCAATCGATCCCGCCAGCGTATCACTCGTGATGTCAAACCCGACTAACGCTGCCTGGTCACCTGATGTCGTAACGCTCACCGTCCGCTGCGCCTCTACCGTCGTGAACGCGCCTGACGCGAAGAGCGCCCCGCCGCCCACAGTCAATCCACCCAGTCCGACCAGTACGTTTCGTCTGTTCATTGCCATTGTT
>SLIW01000586.1 GCA_007135435.1 Natronomonas sp. | reverse complement strand
GTATGCGGTCTGCGGACCGACGATCCGGACGGCGGACCGACGATCCAGTTCCACTCGGCCACCCATCCACCCACCTACCATTCCACCCATCCACCCACCTACCATTCCACCCATCCACCCACCGGCCATTCCACCCATCCACCCGCGCGGAGACGGCACGCTTTTGCGGCGCCCGCTCGACCCACCGGTATGAGCGCCGACAGAGCCGTCACGAACCCGGACAACCCGACGGTCACGCTGCACACCACCCACGGCGACGTCACCGTCGAGCTGTTCGCCGACCGGGCGCCGCGCACCGTCGAGAACTTCCTCGGCCTCGCCGAGCACGACCCCGCGGCGGACGCCGATCCGGCACCCGACACGACCACCTGGGAGGACCCCGAGACCGGTGAGGTCCGGGGCGACTCGCTGTACGCGGGCGTCGAGTTCCACCGCGTCATCGAGGGCTTCATGGTCCAGGGCGGCGACCCGACGGGGACCGGCCGCGGTGGCCCCGGCTACGAGTTCGACGACGAGTTCCACGACGACCTCACCCACGACGGCCCGGGGATCCTCTCGATGGCCAACTCCGGGCCGGACACGAACGGCAGCCAGTTCTTCGTGACCCTGGACGCCCAGCCGCACCTCGACGGCCGACACGCCGTCTTCGGCCAGGTGATCGAGGGCATGGAGGTCGTCGAGGAGCTCGGCTCCCTTCCGACCGACCGCAACGACCGGCCGACCGAGGAGGCCGCCATCGAGTCGGTCTCGATCGACGCGTAGCTACCCGACCTGCAGGGCGTACTGCAGGACCCCGAGCGCCGAGCGGCCGTCGCGCAGTTCGCCGGCGATCGCCAGCTCGCGCAGTTCGGAGAAGGTCGTCGTGTCGACGCGGATGGACTCGTTGTGGTCGAGGTCCCGCGTTCCCGTCGGCTCGCAGCCCCGAGCGACGACGTAGGTGAACACCGAGTCGAACAGCCCGTTGGCCGGCTCGTAGGTGGCGAGGCGCTCGACGGCGCCCGCCACGTAGCCGGTCTCCTCGGTGAGTTCGCGACGCGCCGCCTCGAGGGGATCGTCGTCGTCCGGTTCCATCCCTCCTGCGGGGAGCCCGTAGTTCGTCCTGCCCACGGCCTGTCGCCACTCCTCGATGACGACGACGTCGCCGTCGGCAGTGAACGGCAACACGACGACCGACGGCGGCTCGGAGACGTAGTGGAACTCGGTCTCGGTCCCGTCGGGCAGGCGGACCTCGTCGCGGACGACCTCGAATCCGGGGCAGGTGTAGTCGGTCGCGGAGGCGAGCGTCTCCCAGGTGAGCTCGTCGTCCTCAGCCATGGCGGGCCTCGGTCGCCGGCCGACTAAACGTTGGGTGTTCCGGCGGTGGCGCACAACCGGTGCTGTCCCGTGCCGTGTCGTCTCGCGCCGTCTCGCGCCGTCTCGCGCCGTTTCGTGCCGTGCCGTACCGTGCCGTGCCGTACCGTACCGTGCCGTGCCGTACGGTGCTACCGGCGGTTCGGCACCTCGTCTGTCCCCTCGAAGTAGTGGTGGTAGTGGTCGGCACAGGCGGGGTTGAACGGCGCTTCGCAGACCGGGCAGCTGTCGACGCCCATGTACTCCTGGACGGCGAGTTCGGCCCCGCAGGCGCCACAGAGGACGGCGGGCTCGTCGCGGCGCTCGACCGGCCAGCGCTCGGCGTCGTGGTCGGCGACCTCCGCGTGACACCGGTGGCAGGGGTAGTACGTCTCGCAGCACGCGAATTTGATGGCGACGACGTCGCGGGCCGTCCCGTAGTGGGCGCACCGCGTCTCGTCGTCGACGTCGACGCCGCGAACCTCGTGTCCGTGGATCCGCACGGTGGATACTGCGCCCCGGACGCCCTTATACGACACGGCGGCCGTCGGCTCACCCGGCGAGGTCGATCGACTCCAGGTCGCCTCCCAGCTCGTCGACGTGGTCGTTGTAGGCGTCGACGAAGCCCCCGAACTGTGGTGCGTACTCGCGGACGTCGAGCGCCGAGGGCGGGCCGTACTGCGAGAGCAGGTAGACCCCGTCCGAGCCGCCGACCCGGAGGTACGCCGCGCCGTCCGCGTCCCACTTGAGCTCCCAGCGGACCGCGTCGACTCGCGCGCCGAAGGTGCCGTAGTCGCCACCCTCGGCGCGTCGGAGCTCGCCGGCCATCCGCGCGCAGCACGACTCGATCAGGCCGACGACCCGGTCGCGCTCGGCGACGACCGCGTCGGTCGACGCCGGCTCGGGAAACGCCCCTGCCCCGTCGACCCCATCGCCACCAGCACCGTCGCCATCTGCTCCGTCGCCACCTGCTCCGTCGCCATCCCCTCCCTCGCCACCGGCGTCGTCGAGGACGCCGTCGAGGACGTCGTCCAGCGACTCGACGTACTCGTTGTACGCCGCGACGAAGGCGTCGTAGTCGGCGAGCGCTTTGGCCAGGGCCTCGGCGTCCGGCGCTGCCTTCGTCGACACGACGTAGGTATCCGGGCCGCTCCGCGGTTCGAACAGGAGGAACTCGAGGTCCCCGGCCTCGTACTTGACCGTCCACTCGCCCGCGTCGGTGGCGAACGACCGCCGGCCGTAGTCGCCACCGTCCAGCCTGGCGAGGTCGTAAGCGAGGCGACCCGCGTGGTCGGCGACGGCGGCGACGACCTCGTCGCGACGGTCGGCGATCGACGAGACGTCGGCGAGGTCGAGCCCCGAGAGAGAATCCATCGGGTCCTCTCGGTCGGGCTCCTACATAAGGGGACGGGAGACGAGATAGCGGCGTAGAAACGGGTTCCGATTCCCGATCGTGGACGGCCCGTGGTCGACGTCGCTGGCGCAGGATATCGGTGCTCTGCGTCACCTCCGCGAGACGATGATCGACGTCACCGCCTCGAGACGATGATCGGCGTCACCGCCTCGAGACGATGATCGACGTCACCTCCGCGAGACGAACCGTTGCCAGCACAGGTAGGCGAGGACGGCGCCCCCGACCGCCACTCCGAGGAAGATTATCGGTCCGAGCACGGTCGTACTTGCACCGCTCGGTACTTGGTCCCGGTGGTGGATACAGGCAGAAGAAATCAGGCGCCGGCGGCCCTTACCGGAGCCCGTACCGCGGGCCGGTCAGGCCGATGCCGTCGGGGTTCCCGCGCTCGCCGGTGTCCGCGTCCATGATGGTGCGGTAGATCCCGGCGGTGAGGACGAAGACGCCGGCGACGGCGGCGGTGCTCCACACCAGGATCGACGACAGGTCGCCGAACGACAGCAGCATCTGCAGCATGCCGAAGAAGCTGAGCGCCGTGCCTGCAGACACCATCGACAGACCGACCTTGGGGATCATGGGTGGGGGGTCGTGGACCGGTAGTTTCCCCCGCGAGCATATAAAAATTAACGCCGACTCACGTTCTGAGAGCGGTGGTCGCCCCCCTGTCGTCGGTCGGGGACACGGGTGAACGG
>SLIW01000291.1 GCA_007135435.1 Natronomonas sp. | reverse complement strand
TTGTGGAATCGCCACGGCCACCGTCCCCGGAACGAGGATGGTGAAGAGGAGTGTTTTCAGATTTACGCTGTAGCGGCGCATACCGGAATCGTCCACCCGGGACGACAAAAAGCCTGCTCGACCGGGGTGCTGCGGAGCGAACCGCAGGATACCGGGCCGGACGACCGAACCTCCGATGGTGGTACCGTGACCACCGACGGATCATCCGTACAGCGGGGACTGGCGTGCTCCCTGGAGTTCGAGTTTCGCGCCCTGGCCGAGCAGGTCGTGGAACGCGTGATCGGCGTCGGAAAACGGTTCGTCCCGTGGCGTCGTCGAGACGAAGAAGAATGTGCGATCGTCGTCTCCCCTGATGTCGAGGAACGTCCCGAGATAGGTCTGGAAGCCGACGTCCCGGCGGACCGTCAGGTCATCCAGTTCGGCCCTGACGGGGTCGTCGACGCTTGCGGGACCGCGTTCGGACGTGGCGGTAATGCAGTAGGTCTCCGACAGCGGATAGACGGTCCCCGGCTCGAACCCGGCCAGCCGCTCGCTGGCGCGTTCGACCTCGAAGTAATCCCGGTCCGGATCGACCCGAGCGATGGCACCGACCTCGAGGTCGAATCGCTGTCGACCGACGTCGAACAACGTCTCGATGGGGTCCGTGACTGTTCCGGTGGCCCGACTGGCGCCTACCTGGTCCACGTACGGTTCGACAGCAGCGTAGGTGGTCTCGGGTAACCACCAGATGTACGACGTCCCGACGCGTTTGCGGTTGACGAGTCGCCGATCCGCCAGATCGTTGAGTCGTCGTCCGAGCCCTTCGTGTTTGATCGGGAGCCGCTCGGCGATCTCCGCCGTCGTCACCGCCGGATCACCGGAGTCGGCCCGTGATCGAGCGATGCCGAGGACGATCTCGTAGTCGGAGACCGCGGGTGGGCGTCCAGCCATTACCGAGTAGTTAGACCGGCCCAGATAATAAAGTTGTGTCTACAGATTATTTCGGTTAATGGGATTAATCATATCGTAAGGATTAATAGACGACGATGGAAGCATCAGTCGAGATGAGTTCGCTGCTGCCCCACACCCCCACCGTCGAGTCGGAACCGGCAGGCGAACTCCGGCTCCAGCTCGGCGTCGATGCGGCTGCCGTCATCGAGGCCCTCCACTCCGAGACGGCGCAGCAACTGCTGGCTTCCCTCCACCACGGCCCGACGACTGCCTCGACCCTCGCTCGAATCAACGACGTGTCCCTCCAGACGGTGTGCTACCACCTCGACAACCTGCGTGAGGCGGACCTCGTTCACGTCGTCGATAGATGGTACTCCCGGAAGGGCCGCGAGATGGACGTCTACGCCCCCACTACCGATCGGTTGATCCTGGAGGTCACCCCGGAATCAGCCCACACGGTGACTACGCGGTAGTCACCACCGGCCGTCCCGGCCCGTCGACGACTGACGTGATCGTCTACCCTCGAAAGGGCGCGATACTTCGGTACAGAGCCGCCGATCCTTGCGTACTTTGTCTAGCCACGATCCAGCAGCTCGACCGACTCCACTGGTGTACCTGGGACCGACGCTGGACAACCACTATCAGTTCTGGACACGACGACCGACTGGTTCACATCTGGGAGCCGCGGAGCGCACCCTTCGGGGCCAGTCGTTCCACGGACGGTCTCTCATTTCCCCCAGGCTTCGAGGAAATCTTCGAAGTAGTCGGTGAAAAGCCCCCCGACGTGTACCCCCCGCCAACGGAACCGGACCTGGCGGCGATGGCAGCTGTCGCCGAGGACTTCGGTTTCGAAATCCTCGGCCCTCCGCGATGGATCGAGGATCAAGAAGACCGCCCGAGAGTGTACGTACAGCGTCTCTCAACCAACGAACTGTTCTCTTCTCAGAGTGGCTAATCGAGTACTGTCCCGAAGCATAATGCCGTGTCGACAGCCTCGGAAAATCGAGCAAAACGTGGGTCTGTGAGCCGAGGCGCGGGATGACGCCCACCGCTGTAACAGAACTGATGATGCCGGTACCCGATTGACATGCGGTTGGTGTCACGATGTCCTTATCCCCTCTCGACGCATTTATCTACTGAAGATAATGGTACAGGCTAACGTTCCACAGGAGTTTACCGATTCCGAGCACCTCCACGTTCTCGGTGCTACCCTGTCGATTACCGCGGATAGTGAGACGACCGACGGTGAGTACCTGGTGCTCGACATGCTCGTTCCGCCGACATTCGAGAACGGGCTGCACACCCACGATCCGAGTGAAGTGTTCCACGTTATCGATGGGGAGGTACGACTCCACGTGGACGGCGACGACCGCATCCTGAGTCCCGGGATGACCGGGTACGTTTCCGGAGGGGCGATCCACGGCTTTGCGAACGCGGGTAACGAGGTATCTCGCGTCATCGCCGTCGTGACGCCCGGCGGCGCCGAGGGGTTCTTCCGCGAGGTTGGACACCCGAGCGAGGATCGGTCGCTTCCGGAACCCGTCGAGCCGACCGAAGAGATGCTCCAGTCCGTCTTTGCGACCGGCGAGAAGTACGGCTTCGAGTTCCTAGGTCCTCTCCCCGAGCAGGCAGAATAACCGACGAGTATCGACAATACGCTCTTTGGTCGGGTTGGTCGCTCACGAACGGTTTGCGGAATCCGCCCTCGCGTGAGCGTGAGTCGACTACTGAGTGGGTAAATATATGCCTATTCACCGATATTATCGGCGTAGGGGACCCGGGTGACGATAGATTCGAATATGCTTGCAGGTTCGATTTTGGCTATCTACAGCAATGTCCTGGCTCAAACGACGGTTTTACTCTCCGCAATATCTTAGCCATCACCCTGCAATTCACACTTGATGAACAGACGGACCGTGTTGACTACCCTCGGAACGACGGCGGCGGTCGCGTTGGGCGGTTGCTTCGGTGAGGGTGACGACCAACTCGGTACCGACGATAGAAATACGGACGATCATTCGGCGACCGATCCAGGCGCCGGTACCGTCGTCGAATACTTCGATATGGAACCTGACCGGCCGGAGTGTGAGAAGGAGTCCGAAACGGTCGAGGGAGAACACGGGGACGAGACACGCGAGCACGAGACGGCGGCCACGATTCCGTATCCTCCGGCACCCGAGGAGTACGACGAGACCGACATCGTCACGTTCGTCGAGAAGTTCGACCGTGCCTACGTCAGACACGACGTGCTCTGCGGGCAGCGGTCCGGTCATATCCTCAATGTCGGTTATTCCGTTGCGCGAAGTGAGACGTACGACTGGAAGGAGGATATCACGCACGTCTTCCTCCTTCGTGCAGCGGGGGCAACAGCAGGACTCGACAGTGATGGCTACATGTGGCAGGCTGAGCTCGGCTATAGTGCCGTCGTCTATGCCGTCGACGAGACCGGTGTCGCCAGAACGGATTTCGACGATGTCTCCAGGCTGGAACCGGACGAATTCG
>SLIW01000470.1 GCA_007135435.1 Natronomonas sp. | reverse complement strand
TGTTCCGAAGGAGCAGCGGGCAGACGGCCAGGTGGTCGAAAAGGAGCTCCGGCTTCATCTCGCGGCGCGCCGTAGTGGGAAGCCAGTAGGTCGGTTCACCCTGCATCACCTCACCCCACCACGTGTCTGAAAGGACGATGGAAGGGACTTCCTCCAGAAGAACGGAGGTCCGGTCGGCGCTCGACGAGTACGAGATGGAGGCGCCACGGGAGACGCCAGCGCGGACGCCGCTCGGAGGGATCGGCGATGAGTGATCGCGCCGACACGATCGAAGACCGTCCCGAACCCGATGCGACCGACGAGCATGCCGAACCCACCGAGGCCGACGACCGTCCAGATCCCACCGCGACCGACCGACGTGCCCGCATTTCGCCGGGACACGTCGGCGGAGTCGTCCTCGGGGCGCTCGCCGTGTCGCTGTACGCGACCTGGATGGCGGCCGACCTCGTCGGGCGCTGGCTGCTGTTCCCGGTCGTGGCGGTCGTGGCGGGGTACCTCCTCCACCAGCGGGAGACCGGTCGCGAACAGCTCGTGTTCGTTGGCTACACCCTGGCCGGGTTACTCGTCGTCACGCCCGTGGTCGTGGTGCTGCCGGACGCCGTCGCCGGATTCGACGTGGGAGCGACGACCATGCTGTTCATGACATCGAACGCCCTGCTCTTCGTCCTCTTCGCGCTGCTGGCGGGAGTGGTCGCCGCCGTCACCTTCCGACTCGATCGAGGTCGGGGAATCGTCCAGCACGTCCGCCAGACTCGGGCGGACTGACCGTCCCCGACCGCCAGTCCCGGCCGCGATCGAAGCCGTTTCGGCATCTACGGATCCCGGTCCGTTCCGTGTCCGCCACCGTACCGGTCGATGACCTCGCCGATGTCGGCCGCGATGGGATCGACCTCCCCTCCTGCCGCGAGCGCCGACTCGGTGTCCTTCAGCCCGTGGCCCGTCACGATCACGACGACCGAGTCCCCGCGATCGACGATGCCCGCCTCTCGCGCCGCCTGGACACCGGCGACGGGCGCCGCCCCTGCGGGTTCGGCGTAGACGCCCTCGGTGCGTCCGAGGAGGGACTCGGCGGCGAGGATCTCCTCGTCGCTGACGACGACGGAGGTGCCGCCGCTCTCCTCGAGCGCCCGGCAGGCCTTCACGGTGTTCCGCGGGCGGCCGACGGCGATGCTGTCCGCGACCGTCGCGGCCGCCTCCTCCGCGACCGCCTCCGCCACCGCGTCGGCGTTCTGGTGGCCGTGGAAGGCGTCGTGGATCGCGCTGGCTCCCTCGGCCTGGACGCCGAGGAATCGGGGGACGTCGTCGACGAAATCCAGCTCGGCGAACTCGTGGAACCCCTTCCAGGCGCCGGCGACGGTGCACCCGTCGCCCATGGCGACAGCTACCCAGTCGGGGACGTCGCCGCCGGTGCCGCTCGCCGAACCGTCGCCACCGACTCCCTGGACCCGACACTGCTCGGCGAGTTCGTGGCCGACCGTCCGCTTGCCCTCGACCTGGAACGGGTTGACCGCGGCGTTGCGGTTGTACCAGCCGAAGCGGTCGGTCACCTCCATGCTCAGGTCGTAGGCCTCGTCGTAGGTGCCCTCGACGGCGAGCACGTCCGCGCCGTACACGAGCGGCTGGGCGAGCTTGCCCTCCGGCGCGTCGCCCGGGACGAAGAGTCGGCACGCGAGGCCCGCCCGGGCGGCGTAGGACGCGAGGGAGGCGGCGGCGTTGCCCGTCGAGGCACAGGTGACCACCTCGCGGCCCGCCTCCCGCGCCTTCGTGACCGAGACGCTCGAGGCGCGGTCCTTCAGGACGCCCGACGGGTTCCTGGCGTCGTCCTTGATCCACGCGTCGACACCGAGTTCCGCGCCGAGGCGCGGCGCGTCCAGGAGGGGCGTGCCGCCCTCCGCGAGCGTGACGACCTCCGCGTCGGGGGTGACCGGGAGGAACGCCCGGTACTTCCACTGGCTCCGGATGTCGCCGTCGAGCTCGGCGTCGAAGCGCTCGAGCACCTCGTCGTAGTCGTAGGTGACCTCGAGGATGCCGCGGACACCGTCGTGTTCCTCGCAGGTGTAGACCACCTGCGCCGGGTCGTAGGTGGCGCCACAGAGCGTGCACTCCAGGGCGGCGACGTGGGGGAGGTCCATGCCAGGGGGCTCGGTCGCAGCCACCTTAGTCGGGTCGGTGGACACGGACCCTCCTCGACGGCCACCGCACACGCCGACCCACGGTTTGAAGCCGACCGCGGCCCACCGACGGGTATGCTCCGGCTGGCCGTGGCGACGGACGCCGAGACCCTCGAGCGGATCCGTGGGCCGCTCGCCGACCGCGACATCGAGGCCGTCCACGTCCCCACCCGCGAGCGCGTCCAGCCGCTCTCGGAGCCACCACTCGACGGCGGTGACGACCTCGACCACCTCGCCGACGTCGACGTCGGGTTCGTCTACCCGCCGCGCATCATGGAGGGTGGGGTCGCCGACGCGCTGCTCGAGGTCCCGTGGGTGAACGACCGCGAGGCCATCCTCCGGAGCCGGAACAAGGCCGAGACGCTCGCCCGACTCGGTCGCGCCGGCCTCCCGATCCCCGACTCGGTCCACGTCTCGAACCCCGTCGGGGAGGCAGACCTCCAGGAGGTCTTCGAGCGGTTCGAGCCCCCGGTGGTGGTCAAGCCGAACTCGGCGACGCGGGGGGTCGGCGTCGCGCGCGCCGACGACCTCGACTCGTTCCTCGGCCTCTGTGACTACCTCGACCTCGTCCACGACTACCGGGCGGTCGACGACCGGTCGTTCGTCGTCCAGGAGTTCCTCCCGAATGCCCGGGACTTCCGCGCGATGGTGATCGACGGCGAGTACGTCGGTGCGGTCGAACGCCGGCTGCCCGCCGCCGAGCGGGCCGCCGGCCGCTGGAAGCACAACGTCCACCGCGGGGCCGTCGCCGAGGGGGTCGACCTGCCCGCCGCCTACCGCAGGCTCGCCGAGGAGGCCGCCGAGACGCTCGAGATCGACTGGCTCGGGGTGGACCTCCTCGTCGTGGACGATGATGGTGAGAGCGAGGATGATGAGGGTGGGGATGGTGAGAGCCCTTGGGGGAACGATGACGACCATAACAGCCGCGGCCTCGATCACGACGGCGACCGCGTCCTGCTCAACGAGACGAACGCCCGCCCGACGGTCGACACGGCGACGAAGTACGAACCGGACTTCTACGACCGGCTGGCGGAACTCATCCATCGAACCGCCGAGGGACGGGGTCGGTGACCCAGGGACATCGACGACCAGGTGGCTGACAGCCAGGACACCGACTGATAGGTCGCGGTCGACCAGAAGGAGCTGGAGGAGACGAGAAGACCGGTCGGCTCAGTTCAGGTCGATGTTCGCGGAGTTGCCCGTCCGGTCGAGGCTGATCTCGAGGACGCCGTTGTTGAAGGTCGCCGTCGCGGAGTGCTCGTCG
>SLIW01000568.1 GCA_007135435.1 Natronomonas sp. | reverse complement strand
TCCACTTCCTCGCCGTCCGCATACACCGTCGGCTCCCGCAGGATGCCGTCCATGTGGATCGGCGCCTCGGTGTCGCCGCCGATGCCCGCGTCGTCGCCGAGCGCGATGTGGACCGTCCCGGCGGCCTTCTCGTCGAGGAGGGTGCTCCCGACGAGCTCGGTCACACCGACGTTGGTCCCGATGCCCAGCTCGGCCATGTTGTAGGCGTCCCGGCCGGCCTGCTCGGCGGCCTCCTCGACCTCCGCGCGGACCGTCTCGTCGCTGATGTCGGTGACGTAGCCGTCCGCGACCTCGAAGGTGACCGTCTGCCCCTCCTCCAGGAGGCCGTGGGGCCGGATGGTCCCGTCGACGACGTAGGTCCCGTCGGCGGATTCCGGGCTCACGAACACCTCGCCAGCGGGCAGGTTCGAGAAGTCGCCGGGCTCGTGGACGATCCCGGTGTCCTGGTTCCACTCCCGGGTGCCGATCTCGAAGGTGATATCGGTCCCCTGCGGCGACGTCACCCGTACCTCCGCGGCGTCGGCGACGCGCTCGAGGGCGGCCGCGCACTCTGCCTCGATCCGGCCGTAGTCCGCGTCAAGGCCGACGGTGAACACCTCCTCGGTGATCCCCGGGAGCGTGGCCCCGCGGGCGCCGAGGTCGGTGGCGTCCGACCGGGCGCGGGTGTGGCTGAGGCTCTTCGTCGTCGGCGCGAGGAAGGCGTCCGCCTCCTTCAGCGCCGCCCCGATCGGCGCCGGTGGCTCCGCACCGTGTTGCGGGCCCGGGGGGTACCGGACGATGAGTGCCCGCTCGGTCACCGCCAGCGCGGCGTCGTAGAGCGCCTCGCCGATGGGCTCGCGCCGGTCGTCGGTGACGACGACGCAGGTCTCGCCGGGTTCGACGGCGAGACACTGCTGCACGGCGGTCTCGGCGGCCCGGGCGACGGAGGCGGGGTCGGCGATCTCGAGCACCTCGGTGTCGGTCATGCCTGTCCGTCCGTCCGAGCGGCGTATCAAGGTTCGGAGTCCGCGTCGGCCGTCCCGCTCTCGAGGATCCGACGGGCATGTCGCGGGCGCGTCGTGGACCGAAAGAGTCATCGTAATACGATGGTAATACGCCGTCATGTCGGGCTCGCCCATGGACGACGATCAAGAGGCCATCACGGTGACGTTCAGGACCACACGGTCCTTCCTCGACGACGTCGACGAGACGTGGTCGGAGCGGGGGTTCAAGAACCGGAGCGAGTTCATCCGGTACATCCTCCGGGAGGCCGTCGAGACCCGGACAGACGACCGGGATGGGTCCCGGGGGAGGCGCCGAGCGGACGAGGGCGCACGGGATGGACGGGCCGGACGTCCCGAAGCACCTCGGGGACAGGGCCGCAGCGACGACGGTCCGTAGCGTCCCGGGTCGGCGCCGGAACGCCGACCGACGACGAATCCATAAGGTTCCACCGAACGAGCTCGACGTGACGGGTCCGGTCACTCCCCGCGGAGCTTGAACTTCTGGACCTTCCCGCTGGGGTTCTTCGGGAGTTCGTCCACGAAGTAGTACTCCCGTGGCCGCTTGAAGTCGGCCAGCCGGTCGCTGTCGAGGAGGTACTCGTCGAGCGTGTGCGCGTCGACGTCGCCGACGACGTAGGCGACGACGCGCTCGCCCCACTCGTCGTCGGGCTCGCCGACCACGGCCGCCTCGACGACCTCCGGGTGCGAGAAGAGGACGTCCTCGACCTCGGTCGGGTAGACGTTCTCTCCCCCGGTGTTGATCATGTCGTCCTTGCGGTCGACGACGTAGAGGAAGCCGTCCTCGTCGCGGTAGCCGAGGTCGCCCGAGAAGTACCACTCGGTGCCCTCGGTGTCCCGCCGCAGCGACGCGGCGGTGGCGTCAGGCCGGTTCCAGTACTCGCGCATCGTACAGGGTCCGGCGAGGATGATCTCGCCGACCTCGCCGCGCTCGACGGTCGCGTCGGGATCGGGGCCAGGGTCGCCGTCGGCGCCCTGGTCGGCATCGGCGCCCTGGTCGGCGTCGGTGCCCTGGTCGGCGTCGTGGTCGCCGTCAGCGTCGCCGTCGCCGTCGGCCTCGACGATCCGGAGGTCGTGGTTCAGGGCGGGGAGGCCAGCCGAGCCCTGCTTGGACCGCTGCTCGTCGGGGTGCTGGAACGTCCCGCAGGGGCCGATCTCCGTCATGCCGTACGCCTGGAGGTAGTCGTCGCAGAACGCGTCCATGCAGGCGTCGAGGACGTCCTCGGGCATCGGCGAGGCGCCGTAGAAGCCGATCCGGAGCGAGGAGACGTCGGCGTCGACCGCGTCGGCGGTCTGGGCGAGCGCGTTCCAGGCCGTCGGGGCGGCGAACAGCTGGGTCACCCCGTGTTCCTCGATCGCCTCCAGGACCGCGACGGGGTCGAACTCGTGGAGGACGACCGACGTGGCCCCGACGTGGACGCGGGGGAAGAGGTTCGCGTGCAGCTCCGCACAGTGGTACAGCGGCAGCGCCGACAGCCCCACGTCGGACTTCCGGAGGCCCCCTTCAGCGAGGCAGATCAGGTCGTGTTCGACCATGTTCCGGTGCTCGTGGACGACCCCCTTCGGCCGGCCGGTCGTCCCCGAGGTGTAGATGAAGGCGTAGACGTCGTCGGCGGAGACGTCCGCCCGCGGCGGGTCGGCCGCGGCTCCCTCGACGAGGGAATAGAAGTCCTCCGCGTACCCGGGGACGGCGTCGTCGACGTAGAGGAACGACTCGAGGGTCTCGAGGTCGTCGCGGGCCCCCTCGACTGCCTCGCGGGTGTCCTCCTCGAAGACGAGGACCCGCGAGCCGGCGTCGTTCAGGATGAACTCGACCTCCCCGGCCGGCAGCCGGAAGTTCAGCGGGTTGAACACCGCTCCGAGCTTCGCGCAGGCGAACACCGTCAGGACGATCTCCGAGCCGTTGTACAGCATCGTCGAGACCCGATCGCCGTGTTCGACGCCCAGGTCCGCCAGCGCGTTGGCGAGGCGGTTCGCCTCGCGGTCCAGCTCGGCGAAGGTGTAGGACTGGTCCTTGCGGGGGTAGACCAGGCCGGGACGGTCGGGGTACTTCTCGGCGGTCAGTTCGAGGACGTCGCCGACGGTGGGTTCCATGGATGGTGATGGCACACGCCGGGGCGAGTTAACGGTTCGGCCGTGGCGGCGATCGGTGGGGGCGTGACGGTTCGTCCATGGCGGAGTGTGGACGCCGAATACCAGGACCGCCGCGAGCAGGGCCTGGCAGAGGAGAACGGTGGCGGGGTCCGCGCAACGACAACCGTTATGGACGCGGCCATCGGATTTCGCGCATGGGCGTTCAGGTCGCGGTCAACGGCTACGGAACCATCGGCAAGCGGGTCGCCGACGCGGTCGCGCTCCAGCCCGACATGGAGCTCGTCGGCGTCGCCAAGACCCGCCCCAACCACGAGGCCGAGCTCGCCGTCGAGAACGGCTACCCCCTCTACGCCG
>SLIW01000493.1 GCA_007135435.1 Natronomonas sp. | reverse complement strand
GCTACGTCGGAACGGATGGAAACGTACGCTGATCACTGTACTCCGGGGAGATGCCTTCGTCACGAATCTCACGGATGACCGACGGACGACCGACGGTGCCCGGGGGTTGCTCGGTGCCGAGATGCGTCAGGGGCGTGGCACACCTCTCCGGCTCACTCGACCGCGTCGTCCGCCGCCGGCAGGGTAAACGAGAACGTGGTGCCGCCGCCGGGGTCGGAGTCGACCCAGATGTCGCCCCCGTGCCGTTCGACGATGCGCTCGCAGAGCGCGAGGCCGATCCCCGTGCCGGTGCCGCCGCCGTCGCCGGGCGCGGACGCCCGCTGGAAGACCTCGAAGATCCGGTCGCGATCACCGGGTTCGATCCCGATCCCCTCGTCGCGGACCGAGACGGTCCACGCCGCCCCGTTGCGCCGCGCCGAGACGTGGACGCTCGGTGGCTCGTCGCCGCTGTACTCGATGGCGTTGTCGAGCAGGTTCTGGAGCACCTGGCGGATCTGGTCGGGGTCGCCGTGGACACGGGGGAGCGGGTCCGCCGTGATCGTCGCGTCGCTGGCCTCGATCGAGACCTGGAGGTCCGCGCGGACGTCCGCGAGGACGGCCTCCAGGTCGACCGGCTCGAAGGGTGCGCCCTGCGTCTCGACGCGGGAGTACTTGAGGAGCCCCTGGATCATCGAACGCATCCGCTCGGCGCCGTCGACGGCGAACGCGAGGAACTCCTCGGCGTCCTCGTCGAGCTCGTCGCCGTAGCGACGCTCGATGAGCTGCAGGTAGCTCGAGACCATGCGGAGCGGCTCCTGGAGGTCGTGGGAGGCCGCGTAGGCGAACTGCTCGAGGCGCTCGTTCGACGCCTCGAGGTCCGCCTGGTACTGGTGGCGCTCGATGGCCTCGGCGAGGACGTTCGCGACGCTCTGGACGAAGGTGACGTCCTCGTCGGAGAACTCGCGGACCTCGGTGTCGTGGGTCCCGAGGATCCCCCAGGGCTCGTCGAACGGGCCAACGACGGTGCTGATCCCGCTGCGGACGTCGTGGCTCGTCAGCAGCTCCGGGCCGTCGAACCGCGTCTCCGATCGGAGGTCCTCGACGACGATCGGCCGGTCGTGCGCCAGGGTGTAGGCGGCCTGGGACGCCTCCGCGTCGGCCGGTTCGCTCGCCTCCCCCACCATACCCTCGTCCCAGCCGACGCCCTGCCTGAGCAGGAGCAGGTCGCCATCGCCGTCCAGCTCGAGGACCTGGCAGAACGCGGTGTCGAGGGTGTCCCGCACCAGCCGGGCCGCCTCGGCCATGAGCTCGTCGAGGTCGTCGGTCTCGAGGGCGATCTGCCCGAGTTCGGCGACGACCTGCTGCTGGCGGGCCCGCGTCGCGAGGGCCCGCTCGCGCGCCCTCCGCTCGGAGACGTCCCGGCCGATGCCCGCCAGGACCGTCTCGCCGTCCGGGTCGGCGAGCGTCGTCGCGGCGAACTCGTAGGGGACGAACGCGCCGTCCTTCGTGCGGATCTCCGCCTCGACCTGGACGCTGCCGGCGTCGAACCCCTCCGCGATCGCCGCGGCGATGCGCTCGTGGTCGTCCTCGTCGAAGAAGTCCAGCGCGTGCATCGACGCGACCTCCGCGTCCGAGTAGCCCGTGACTGCAGGAACGCTCTCGTTCCACCGCCGGAGCGTCCCCCCGTCGTCGAGGACGTAGAAGATGTCGTGGATGGCGTCCAGGACGTCGTCCGTGTACCCCCGGTAGCGCTCGAGCTCCTGGTTCGACGCCTCGAGGCGATCCACCGTCTCCTCGAGTTCGTGCGAGCGGGTCCGGGCCTGCCCGTCCTGGTGACCCACGGCGAAGCCCGCGAGGCTCGCCAGTGCCGTGAGGATCGGTGGCGCCCTCGTCGACACGCTCAACCCCGGCAGGAGGTGGTACACGACGAGGAGGCCGCCCATCACGGCGAATCCGGCGAGACACCAGCCGGCCACGTTCGGGTAGAACGCGGGGTCGACGTCGGATCTGGGGAGCCGGTAGGCCCCGTAGACGAGGATGGCGCCCGGCACGCCGACCAGCAGCGTGATGACGAGGACGTTCACGGCCGGCACGCCCCCGGCGATCCCGACGAGCCCCCGACCGAGGGCCAGTGCGACGTACACCCCACCGAGGACGCCGATGGCGCGTCTCGCACCGACCGCGGACACCACGTGTTTCCACGTGAGCATTAGCCGCCGTATGGGTGATGTGGTAGAAGGGTCTTCCGTTAGCCGTCGATGGGCCCGTCTCACTGGGGCTCGGCGCCGGTACGTGGCCCTCGGCGGTATCGAAGACGGAGATTCAGACGCGGGAAAGCTCCACCGCTCGCCCTGACCGCCCGAGTGTGCGAGACGAGCCTACGAACTCGACAGCTCCCGCTCGAGCGCGGTGTGACACTCCTCACAGAGGTTGGCCGTCGTCGATCGGTCGCTCCGCAACTGGAGGTCGTACGCGTCCGCCTCCGGGTGGCCGCAGTTGATGCAGTGGTCTGACATGGGCTCGTGTTGCTCTCGCCTACGGATGTCCGGAACATATAATGGGGGGCGTGTTCTCGCAGCCTGAACACGGCTGCACGAGAGGCCAGTACGAGGTCCAGACCGCCCGGAACGAGGCCCACACGTCTGGATGTGATTCCAGCTCCAGGACGAGACCGGGGACCGCTGCGTCACTCGACGCTGACGTGACCGTTCGTGTCCGCGACGACGTCGTAGCCGCAGTAGGTGAACGTCACCGTGATCGACGATTCGGTCGAGGCCAGGAGGGTCGTCAGGGCGTCGGGGTCGACGACCTCGCCGATGGGGGGCAACTCGACGGGATCGACGTCCTCCTCCGCTGCGACCCGCTCGACGATGGGCTCGATCGACTCCCAGCGATCAACCGGGCCGGGCGAATTCATTACAGTTCGCTAACAGTCTACATCGTAGATAAAATTTCTCATTATAACTGCGTGTTAGAACGATACGATGGCCGGTTAGTTACCGAGAGCGAATTCGACTCGATCGTCCCCGACCGCCCCCGACCGTTCCTGCAGTCACGCCCGCCCCGATCGGCTTCGGGTCCTCCCCGGCCCGCTCCCCAGCGAGCGCCTCACTCCGCGTCGGCGTCGAGACCGAGCAACGCCTCACTCAGCGTCGGCGTCGAGACCGAAGCTGAACGAGGGGTTCTGGTGGTCCCGCCTAATGAACCACTCGTCGGTGACGGATAGCCCCAGGTCCCGGATCTCCGCGACGATCTCGGGCAGGCGGTCGGGGTCCTCCGCGACGAGTTCGACGGCGAGGTTCTCCGTGCTCGAGAGGATCTCCGTGACGCGGATGACACCCTCGACGGCCAGGAGATCATCCACGACGGCCTCGGTGTCGGGGGTCGATGCGGAACAGCGCAACCCCACCCGGAGTGCGTACCCCGCACGTTCGTAGTCGACGTGCGGGTGGTACCCCCGGATGACCCCCCGG
>SLIW01000422.1 GCA_007135435.1 Natronomonas sp. | reverse complement strand
GGGAGGTGGACGAGCTGGAGCCAGAACCCCTCGATCGCCCGCACCGTCTCGACGAACGCGTCGGGGTCGACCGGTTTGGTCAGGTACGCGTTGACGGACAAGTCGTAGGCGGTGGTCACGTCGTCGGGGTCCGTCGAACTCGTCAGGACGATCACTGGGATCCGCGCGAGGTCCGGGTCGTCCTGCATCGCCTCGAGGACCTCCGTCCCGGTCGTCCGGGGCAGGTTCAGGTCCAGGAGGACGAGGTCCGGTCGCGGTGCGTCCGCGTACTCGCCCCGCCGGTGCAGGTGGTCCAGTGCCTCCGTGCCGTCGCCGACGACCGAGAGGGGGACGTCCACCTCCCCGTCCGAGAGCGCCTCCCGGACGAGCCGGACGTCGCCGGGGTTGTCCTCCACCAGCAGGACCTCCGGCGGGCCGTCTGAGCGGGCGGGAGGCGGACCCATCACCACCGCTTGTCCCGGTCCGTGGGAGAACCTTCCGGGACTTTCAGTGACCGAGTCCGGGGTCGATATCCCCTCTTCGACGGTTCAGATTCGGCCCCGACGGTTCTGGCACGGGAGAGACGACCGCGCCGCCGACGTCCGGTCCCGTCTACGTGGTTACCACTTTATTGTAAAGGTCTCGGTCGATAAAACTAAGAGCTACTATCTGGTGGTTCACTCATGCACTGCAGCGAGTGCGAGGAGCAGCCGGGTGAACCTGTGACGGTTGCGTACACCGACGGCACCACGGAAGCCCTCGCACTGTGCGATCTCTGCCGACGGGCCTTCGCGGAGGGCCACTTCGTCGACGAGGTCACGCCGGTCGAGATCGACTGACGCCCCCCGTGCTTCCTACGCCCTCCAGGTGTGTGATACCCGAGTACGCCCGACGAGATCGGCCGACGGCCTCGCCTCGTCGAGACGGTCCTCGTGGGTCGCCCGCGGCCTGAAGGACGTACCTCAGACAACCGCCACTCGCCCACCCCAGGCGAAGATCGGCTCCTTCCGCCCCCGCACGGCGCCACATGAGGTGATTTTACGTTCCGGCGGGTCCGAGGTCCAGCCATGGTCGAGAACTTCGCACCCGGGGACGACGTCGAGATCACCTACCTCTCGGAGCGCTCCGGGGGGTCCGTCTCCCGGACCGGGACCGTGCTCCAGACGCCCGACGAGGACGACAAGCGGGGGTTCTTCGCCCGGACCGAGGACGACCAGCTGACGGGAGTCATGGGGGGCCGGGTCTACAGCCTCACCGTCGGGACCGAGGACGGCGAGCGGACGGTCCAGCGGCAGTCGTACCTCGGGGAGCTGCAATCGGTGTCGCCGGCGTAAGGGATTGGGACCGCCCCGCGATCGTGCGGTCGTTTCGCGACGTTATCCTCGAGCGGAGCGCCCGCCTCGCTCGACGATGTTACTACAGATTTCGAAGTATCGAAATCGTGCGCGTAGAGAGCTGAGCCAACGACTGATCGTCACGAGGTCGGGTCCGGACTGGCTCGCTGAGGGAGCGGGGTGGTTCGGACCATGCTGATACCCACGTGGTTATCCACTAGAGCCGACTGCGATTGCCGACCGATGTTCAACGCGCCGGGCCAGCCGACCCAACGACCCGGCTACCAGGACGTGATCGTCACGTCGCGGAGCGGGCGCTCCAGCGGGAGGGTCACCTGGCTGTCCGTGTAGTGGGAGACGTACATGGCGGTGATGATCTCGAGGGACTGGGTCGCCTCGCGTCCGGTCGAGGCGTTCTTCGCCGACCCGTCGAGCAGCTCGACGACGTGCCCGGCGGCGTTCGGGAACCCCTCCCGGTAGTCGTCCTCCCAGGTCCAGGCGCCGTCGATCCCGGGCAGGGGCTCCTCGACGTGGTCGCCGGACTCCAGTCGCCAGTAGCGCCACTCGCCGTCGTCGTTGTTGATGTACAGCTTGCCCTCGGTGCCGGTGAACTGGTAGCACATCGAGGAGATCCCCCGCGGGACCGTACAGTCGATCGTGGTGAACGTCCCGTCCTCCATGACCACCGTCCCGCCACCTCCGGCGTCGACCACGTCGACGGCCGCCTCGAGCGCGTCGACCGCCTCGTTCTCGCCGGTGATGTACCCCGAGACCCGGTCGGGGCGCGTCTCGAGCAGGTAGAGGAGGGTGTCCAGGAGGTGCGTCGAGTTGCGCATGAGCTCCATCCGGAACTGGGCGGCGACCGCGCGGACGTCGCCGATGAGCCGCTCCTCGGCGATCAGGTCGTGGAGGACCTGTATCTTGTCGTTGAACCGGAAGGTGTGGTTCACGAGCAGCTCCGTGTCGGTCCCGTCGCACGCTTCGATCATCGCCTCCGCGTCGGCGACGCTGGAGGCGATCGGCTTCTCGCACCAGACGACCGACGGGTCGGCGCTCGAGTGGACGGCGTCGATCACGTGCTCGTGGTGGAGGAACGTGGGCGTACACACCGACACGACGTCCAGGTCCTCGGCCTCCAGCATCGCCTCGTGGCCGTCGTAGCGCCGGTCTGACGGGACGTCCCAGGCGTCGCCGAACCGGCGGAGCTTCTCGGCGTCGACGTCCGCGGCGGCCACAAGCTCGATCCCCTCAGCCGCGTCGTACCCGCCGGCGTGGCTGGCGCGCGACTTCCGTTGTCCCGGCTCGTCGTGGGTCCCGAGCAGTCCCATCCCAGCGACGCCTCCGGTCCCGATGATCCCTGCAGTGTAGGTCATGTCTTAACGTGTCGTCTCGTGAACCGTTAGTCTTCTGTGGTCCTCGTCGGGGTCACGATGCCGACGATGTGACCGCAGTAGATCCTGTAGTGTGGGATACCCACAGGAACGACGACAGTTCGCCATCCTCCCAGGCCAGCCAGGCCTGCCTCGCTGACCACCAGGCTGTGGTGCCGACTGGTCACATGACCGGACGGGTCACCACTTCAGAAGCGGCGACGCCCGCCCCTCACGACGACAGCGCCAGATAGGTCTCCAGCAGCTCGTCCTCGGCCCTGAGCTCGTCGATGGTCCCCTCGTAGACGACCTGCCCGGCGTCCATGATGTACGCGCGCTCGGCGAGGTCGAACGCGAAGTTCACGTTCTGCTCGGTCATCAGGACCGTCACGTCCTCGGTCACGACGTCCGAGATGATGTCGTGGAGGTCCTCGACGATGACCGGCGCGAGGCCCTCGCTCGGCTCCTCCAGCAACAGGAGCTCGGGCGACTGGACCAGCACCCGGGCGATCGCGAGCATCTGCTGTTCGCCGCCGCTCAGGTTCCGCCCGTCGTTGTCCCGCAGGGGGTCCAGCGTCGGGAACAGCTCGTACATCTCCTCGACCGGCCGCGGGTCGTCGGCGATGCGCGCGGCGGTGGTGATGTTCTCGTGGACCGACAGCGTGGGGAACACCCGTCGGTGCTCGGGGACGACCTTGATCCCGCGGGCGCTGACGTCGTGGATCGGCAGGCCGGTGATGTCCTCGCCCCGGTAGACGACGCGGCCCCGGCGCGGGGGCT
>SLIW01000583.1 GCA_007135435.1 Natronomonas sp. | reverse complement strand
TCGAGTCGGCCGTCGGAATCGAGGTGGGTGATTCGTCGAAGCGTCACGACGGGAAACAGTCCCCCCGGACGTGGCTCGACCGGTACCGCTTATCCCGATTCAGACCGTGGACCCAATCGAATGCGGATCGAATTCGACGACGGGACCCTGCTGCTCCGTGATGCGTCAGACGACGTGCCATACGGGGAGTGGGATGACCGCGTCGGCGAGTATCGCGCTCAAGCGCATCGGTATCGGGCCTTGCTAGAATGGGCGGGTGTATGGACCGATCGCGACGAGCAGGCGACGCTTCACAATGGCTTCGCTCACACCATCGAGGATGCAGCCCATGCCTTTCCTAAGCTTGAGCTCACACCGGCGCTCCACATCGAACCCCGCGATTACCAGCAGGCCGCCCTCGACGCCTGGATCGACCACGGACGACGGGGAAGCGTCGTCCTTCCCACAGGGAGCGGAAAGACGTTCCTTGGCCTGCAGGCCATCGCTGACGCTGGCGTCGGTACGCTCGTCGTCACGCCGACGATCGACCTGATGAACCAGTGGCACGCCACGCTCACCAACGCCTTCGGCGACCAACTCTCCGAGCCAATCGGCGTTCTCGGTGGCGGCAGCCACGACGTCACGTCGATCACCGTCACCACCTACGACAGCGCATACCGCTACGTCGACGATTACGGCGATCAATTCGGGCTGCTCGTCATCGACGAGGAGCATCACTTACCAGCGCCGACCTACCGGCAGATCCCTGAGATGACGATCGCGCCGTATCGCCTCGGGCTGACCGCCACCTACGAGCGACCCGACGGCAAGCACGAACTCCTTGATGATCTCATCGGCCCGGTCGTCTACCGCGCGGCCGTCGACGAGCTCGCCGGCGAGTATCTCAGCGAGTACGAGACGATCCACATGTCGGTCGACCTCACCGTCGACGAGCGCGAGCAATACGACGAGGAGTACCAGATCTATCGCGATTACGTCGACAGCCACGAGTTCGACCTCTGGAAGGAGGCGGGCTATCAGGAGTTCCTCAAGCGCACCTCCTACGACCCGCACGGGCGGCGGGCGCTCATCGCCAAGCAACGTGCCGAGCGGATCGCCCGGACAGCCGCGAAGAAGCTCGACACGCTCGACAATCTCATCAAGCGCCATCACGACGACCGGGCCCTCATCTTCACGGCGAACAACGACTTCGCCTACGACATCTCACGGGAGTTCATCGTCCCCTGTATCACCCACCAGACGCAAACGGAGGAACGCACTGAGATCCTCGATCGATTCCGTACCGGGGAGTACTCGATGCTCGTCACCTCCCAGGTACTCGACGAGGGGATCGACGTACCCGCGGCGAACGTCGGGATCATCCTCTCGGGGAGCGCCTCGAAACGCCAGTACGCCCAGCGGCTCGGCCGGATCCTGCGGCCCACGGACGACCGAAAGCCAGCGCGACTCTACGAGATCATCGCCGCGGAGACGATGGAGACCTACGTCTCCAAGCGTCGGCGGGAGGGGGTGCCGACCAGTGCTGACGGCTGACCTCGCGCGATCGCGCACGACCGACGAGACAGTCACCCCGCTGTTCATCGATCCAGAGGAAGCACACTATCGGGAAACGGCCCGCGAGCTCATCCAGCTGTTCGAGAGCCATCTCGGCGAGCCGAAGGGCGACCTCGAGGCCGAAATCGACGAGTTGACCGTTGCGGATACCGACTACAAGATCGTTCAGGGCCTCGCGAAACTCCTCACCGACGAGTGCGAGTTCGAGATTGTGGCCCCGGTCGACCCCCGTGAAATCCGCCGACGCCTATTCGAGAAGGCCAACGAGCGATATCCGATCGTCCGCCAGCCCACTCTCGGGGAGGATACCCGGAAACTGGAGGTGTACAGTTGGGTCGCCGACGAACTCGGCATCTCCCTGGAGGAATGTTACCGGGGGATGTACGCCGACCTGGAGGATAACAAGCGACTCGTCAAGGTCGGCACGCGGACGGCCGAGCAGTACGCGAGCGATGGCGATGACTCGACGTCGACGACCGCGCTAACCGGCAGGAGCGACGGGGATTACGAACACACCGACCTCACCGTGGAGTGGCTGTTGACTCGCTACAATCTCGCGCTTGCGCAAGCCGTGCTCTACGATGCGACGGAGATGCGGGTTCGCGTGTGGGACCACTTCGGGACGGTCTTCAGCTACGTCAAGCTGTTCGGGTTGATGCATCGCATCTATCCGATCGATGTCGACGGTGAGCGCGTCCCCACGACGGATCAGGCCGCCGGCTTCGAAGCTGTACTGGACGGCCCTGCCTCGTTGTTCTCACAAACACAGAAGTACGGGATTCGCATGGCGAACTTCCTGCCCGCCTTGCCGCTCTGTGACCGCTGGGAGATGACAGCCGAGATCCTCGTCGATGACACGACTGGCGAGACGCGACAGTTCACCCTCGACCGGTCCGCAGAACTGCGGTCGCACTACAGTGCTGGCGAACAGTTCGATAGCGACGTCGAGCGGACGCTCGCCCGGAAGTGGGAGCGAGCGAATACGGAGTGGGAGCTAGTGCGAGAAGACGACGTCTTCGATCTGGGCGCCGAGGTGATGATCCCCGACTTCGCGATCGAGCATCCGGATGGCCGTCGAGCGATCCTCGAGATCGTCGGGTTCTGGACGCCCGAGTATCTCGACGCGAAACTGGAGAAGATTCGAGGCGTCGAAGCCGACAATTTCGTGCTGGCCGTCTCGGAGCGGTTGAATTGCGCGAGCGAGGAGTTCGGTAGCGCAGCCGACCGAGTACTGGGGTTCAAAACCGGGATCCACGTGTACGACCTCGTCGACCTGGCTGACCGGGTTGCCGTCGCCCCACGACCGACCACCTGATGGGATTGGAACGGGGGTTACGGCCCTCGTTATGATCGCCCTCGAAGGGGACGAATCAGTACACGTCGCCAAAACGCTGGAATCTGCTGTTGGCCGCGGTTGAACATGATCACGGTTCAGCGTATGACCGGCTGAACGAACTGACCTATGAGCGTCGTCAGAACTACTTCGGCGACGGCGACGTGTGGGACACTTCCGAGTATCGAGGACGCTACAACGGCGTCGTCGGAAGTGCGACCGTCCAACAGGTCACGCGCAAGAACAGCGAAGCGTGGCGGTCGTTCTTCGCCCTCAAGGAGAACGGCGAGGACGCCAACCCACCGTCGTACTGGGGCAACGAGGAGGACGGACGCGAACTCCGTACCTACATCCGATGCAACCAGTACACGGTTTCGTGGGGCAAGCGTAGCCGTCTCGAAATTCCTGTCGGGCAAGAACTGAAAGACGAATACGGACTCGGCTACCACGAACGGCTCAACCTCGAAGTCAGAGGCAACCCGAAGTGGGACGGCAAACAGGGTCGCCTGGAACTTGCGTACGACGAGGTGAGCGACACGTTCAGGGCTTTCCAACCAGTCACCGTCCCTGATTCTCGACT
>SLIW01000073.1 GCA_007135435.1 Natronomonas sp. | reverse complement strand
GGACGACGCTGAGTAACGCTCTCGTCGCGGGCTCATCAGCGTGCTTGAAGACCCGCTTCCAGAGTACCAGATGGTTGATGTGTTGAAACCTTCGAGACCGATAAGCGCCGCGTCCCGTGCATGGACTTTCTAGCAGCTAATTGACAGATCACGGCCGAAATTATGGCTTCTGTCGTTGATCTCTATCAGTCGTCGTCAGCGGCCGCCAGCTCGTCCAGGACCGCCGCAGGCATCTGCTGGCGGACCTCCTCCGGGAGGTCATCGACGGCGCCGGGTCCGCCCGGTCCAGCGGCCCCGAGCGTGAGCGGGTCGGCGTCGAGCTCCTCGCTTGGGTCGAACAGCTGCAGGGCCGTGTTGATCGTCGTCCAGTCGTCGTTCTCGGCGGCCTCCCGGAGGCTCCGGGTCGGCGCGGAGAGGAGCTGACCGACGAGGGCGTCCGCCATCGCCTCGATCACCTCGCGCTGGGCGTCCGGGACATCGTATCCCGGGTCCGCGTCCGTGCCCTCGCCGTCGCGTCCGCCCGCTGCCGTCTCGCGGTCACGGTCGTCCGTCGCGGTCTCGAGCCGCGAGAGGGCGCTCCGGAGCTCGCGGTCCTTGATCCGCTCGGCGCCCTCGTACATCGCGGCGATGACCTGGTCGGCGCGCTTGCGCTTGTACTGGGTCAGGAGGTGGTCGAACTCGTCCTCGACTAGCTCCTCGACGACGGCGGCGGCTTCCTCGCGCCGGTCCATCGTCTCGTCGGTGACGGCCTCGATGCTGTCGAGGTCGAGCACCTCGACGCCGTCGATCGCGGCCGCCTCCGGGTCGACGTCCCGGGGCTGGCCCAGGTCCACCACGAGCGTCTCGCCCGCGTCCACGAGTGCGTCCCGGTCGAGCACGGGGTCGTCACCGCCGGTGGCCGTGACGACGACGTCGGCGTCCTCGACGACGGTGGCGATCTGGTCCAGGCCCACCGCCGACGCCGGCGGGTCCAGGTTCTCGACGAGGTTCTCGGCGTTCGCGACCGTCCGGTTGGCCACGACGATCCTGCCGGCCACCTCCTCCAGAGCTCGCGCGGCGAGGGTGCCCATCTCGCCGGCGCCGACGACCACGGCGGTCGCACCGTCCAGGTCGCGCTCGGTGGCGGCGAGGCGGACCGCGGCGGAGCCCAGCGAGGTGGCGCCCTCGTTGATGGCCGTCTCGGTCCGCGCGCGGTCGCCCACGTGCAGGGCCTTCAGCACCGCGTCCTCGAGCGTCGGACCGACGCCGTCCGCGCGCTTGGCGTCCTCGAACGCGTCGCCGAGCTGGCCGAGGATCTGGTCCTCGCCGAGGACGACCGACTCCAGCCCGCAGGCCACCCGGAGCAGGTGGCGGAGGCTGGCCTCGTGGTCGAGCCACCGGACCCGGTCCTCCTCGAGGTCGGGGAGCCAGGCGTCGAGCACCGCGCGGCCCATCGACCCGTTCGGGGCGACGACGTACGCCTCCGCCCGGTTGCACGTCTGGAGGACGAACGCCTCTCGGACGCCATCGCGGTCGAGGAGGGCCGCGACCGCCTCGCGCTGTGAGTCCGCACACGCCCGCTCGACGTGTTCGACGCTGGCCGTCCGGTGTGAGACGCTCACGCCCGCGATGATGCCCGTTCCTGTCGTCACTCGTGTGCTCCCAGCGCCGCGTCGACGACGGCGTCTGCTGTTCGGCGGGGGTTGGACCCCTCCTCACCTAAATCCTTCCAAACCGCCGGGGACTCGACGACCGCGGCCACCGCCCGTCGCCGGGCCCCGGGGTCGACCCCCTCCGCCTTCAGCTCCTCGCGGATCGCCGCCGTCAGCGCGGCGAGCTCGCCCGTCCCGTCGATCTCCGCGGCGATCCGCCGCTTGAGCTCCCGCGCGAGCGCCGGGCTCGTCGCCCCGGTCGAGATCGCGACGACGACCTCCCCGTCGCGGACCGTGGCGGGGACGACCACGCTCCCGGCCTCCCGGGGGCCGGCGTGGTCCGCGCGGTTCACCAGAACGCCCCGTTCTCGTGCCGCTTCCTCCACCGCATCGTTGACCGCCTCGTCGTCGGTCGCCGCGACGGCGAGCGCCGGGCCCACGCGGTCGAACCAGTCTGGCACGTCCGCAGGGGCCGGAGCCTCCCGGACGCGCTCGGCGCCACCGTAGGCCTCGGCGGTGAACGCCGGGGCCACGACGACGACCCGGGCCTCCCGGGCGAACCGGCGGGCCTTCCGGGCGCCGACGTCGCCGCCGCCGAAGATCAGGACCGTCTCGTCGGCAAGGTCGTGGACGAGGGGGATCATCTGGTCATCGAGTCCCGGTCACCCCGTCATCGCCTCCGCACGCTCCCCGACCTCGAGGTCGCCGAGGCGACTGCGGTGCTCGCTCATTGGGACACCCTCTGTGTCTCGGGGTTATAAGGGCGACCCTTCACGTATGGAGTCCCTTAACGTGGACAGTGAGCGTCACCGGACCACACGGCTGGCATCGGACTCCCGGACGATCACCGTGGCCACCCCGCGGTCACCAGGCCCACATGATGGACACCGTGCCCCCCGTTGGTCACCGGGCCCCTCGATGGTCACCAGGCCCACTCGGTGGTCACCAGGCCACCCCGATGGTCACCGCGCCTCCTCGATGGTCACCGCGCCTCGTCGATCTCCTCGAGCGCCCCGGGGTTCTCGATCGACGAGAGGTCCCCGAGGTCCTCGCCGGTGTAGGTGGCCTGGATGGCCCGGCGGATGATCTTGCCCGACTGGGTCTTCGGGAACTCGTCGACGAACAGCACCTCGCGGGGTCGGAAGGGCTTGCCGTGTTCCTCGCCGATCAGCGCCCGGAGCTCCGCCTTCAGGTCGTCGGACTCCTCGTAGCCCTCCTCGAGGACGACGTAGGTGACGACGGCCGTCCCGGTCGTGTCGTCGGGGACGCCGACGGCGGCGGCCTGGTTGACCGCCTCGTGTTCGATGAGCGCGCCCTCGATCTCCGCCGGGCCGACCTTCCGGCCGGCGACGTTCAGCGCGTCGTCGGCGCGGCCGAGGAGGAACCAGAAGCCGTCGTCGTCCTTGACGGCCCAGTCGCCGTGGTTCCACATCGGCGGGTCCTGGAAGGTCGACCAGTACTCGTGGAGGTAGCGCTCGTCGCCGCTCCACAGCGACTTCGTCATCGACGGACAGGAGTCGCGGGCGACGAGGTAACCGCGTTCGTGGGTGTCCGCGATCGACTCGCCGGTCTCGTCGACGATGTCGACGTCCATCCCCAGGCCGGGACCCCCGAGGGTGCAGGGCTTCAGCGGCTGGATCGGCATCGGCATCAGGAAGCAGCCGAAGATCTCGGTCCCGCCGGAGATGTTGATGATGGGCGTCTCGCCGCCGCCGACCTCCTCGTAGAACCACAGCCACGACTCGGGGTCCCACGGCTCGCCGGTCGACCCCAGGAGGCGGAGGCTCGAGAGGTCGTGGCCCTCGACCCACTCGTCGCCCTGCTTGCGGAGCGCCCGGATGGC
>SLIW01000354.1 GCA_007135435.1 Natronomonas sp. | reverse complement strand
CGTGTCAGGTGGCATGTATGGCAGATTCGTGACAGTCAGAACTCGTCTCTGATCTGCTGTCGCTGTCCCATCGACCGACTGTATACCACTTTGTTATGGACGGGGGTGCCATCGCTGGCTTCGGTACGCCCAGACTTCCCCGACCCGGATTTCGCGGCTTCGGGCGGCGACGAGGGTCCTGGCGGGTTACTGACCGTTTATATAGGAATACGACCCAGATTGGCGAGTATATAAACCACTTTACTGGCTCCACCGTCACCGTAATAGTACGTTACCGCGACGTCCGATGTAAGGGCCAACTACTGTCAGGTTAGTTCCCGGCAGGTTAGTTTCCGACAGGTCAGTTTCCGACAGGTCAGTTAGCGTCGAGGAACCTCCCGTCAGGGGAGTTCCCGCTTCGGGTGGACCCACTTGACGCCTGCGCGGGAGAGAGGGGACGCTACGAGCGCGAGAGCTGGGGCGCCGCGAGCGGGAGCCGCGGCGTGGCGATCGGCTCGGCGCACCGCCGGGTTCACCTGAGCCACTTGTAGAGGGTCTTCAGTGCGCTGGTGGACGTCGAGCTCCGCTCGAGGCTGTAGTGGGTCCGGACCTCGGGATTGAACTTCGCCTTGTACCCGCAGAGCCGCGGGTTGTTCGCGCCGATGAGGTCGAACCGCTCGAGGCCCCGCTCCGCGCCGTCCTGGATCACCCGCCAGTCCATGACGTCGGTCGCCGGCAGGTCGCTGTCGAGGTCGGCCACCGTCTGCCAGCCGTAGAGGGTCCGGTCGTCCTCGAGGGTCAGCTTGCCACCGATGAACGCTCCCTCGCTGGTGCACGTGTAGGCGCGGAGGGTGCCCTCGGGCAACGCCCGGTAGAGGTCGCGGGCGAACGCCGGGGTGACGTTGTAGGAAATGCCCTGTTCGTCGTGACGCTCGCGGACGCCCGTGATGATCCGCTCGACGTCGGCGGCGTCGCCCTCCGAGAGCTCGTAGGTCATCTCCTCGGCCTTCCTGACGTTCCGGCGGACGTCGCCGCTGAAGGACATGAAGAGGTCCTCGAGGTCGCCGTTCAGCCCGACGTGGTAGGTGTACACCGGCGTGGCGTCGAAGTCGTTCCAGATGAACGGCCGCGGGTCGGTGTACTCCGTGCCGGTGCGGACGTGGACGTAGTGCGGGTCGATCTCCTCGGCGACGGCGTCGAGGATCGCCTCGAGGAACCGACGGTGGCGCCGTTCGGCCTTCCGCTGCTTCGGGCTCGCCCCGTCGAGCTGGGCGGGGCCGAGGTAGCTCACCTCGAGGTCCGGCGGCGGCGAGAACGCCGCCCGCACCGGCCACCGTCGGAGCGCGAAGACGGGGAAGATCCCGACCGGCTCCTGGCCCTTGTAGGCGACGTACGGGTAGAGCTCCGTACCGGCGTGCTCGGCGATGACCTCGAGGGCCTCGTAGCGGTGGAACGGGGACGTCTGGGCGGACCGCTCGACCAGCTCGTTCCACTCCTCGGGGTCTGACAGCAGCGACGCCTCGACGCTCATCGCTCAAGGTACCCCAGGTCGGCGAGCCGCGCCTCCATGTCCCGGTCGTCCGTGGCCTCGTCGACACCCTCGTACGGCGGGTACGCCTCCCTGCCGACCTCCTCGACCACCGGCAGCGTCCGGCCGTCCATCCGGTCGGAGGCGGGGACGCCGAGCGAGGCGAGGACGGTCGGCGCGATGTCCAGCAGGTGGGCGCCGGTGACGTCCGCCTCGACGTCCACGTCACCGGTCGCACAGAAGATCCCGTGGAGCTTGTGGTTCCACGGCTCCGACGGCGGGCCGAACGTCTCCGCGCGGAGCGACGCCGAGAGGTACTGGTCGAACGAGGCGGGGACGACCACGACGTCCGGGGCGTCCTCGACGTAGGGGCCCTCGAAGACGTCCTCGCGGCGCATCACCGCGTCGAAGACCGGCCCGCCGTCGGGCGTCCGGACCGCGGACAGCGCGTCCATGAGGTCGGTCCGGACGGACTCGTAGTCCGCCTCCGGCACCACGCCCTCCGGTTCGCGGCCCGCGAGGTTGATGCGGAGGCCGAGCTCGATCCGGTCGCGCATGTAGGCCCGCGAGTTCGCGAAGTCGACGTGCTCGGTCCCGGCGCGGACGGCGTCAGCCGGGACCACCTTCAGGACGACGTTCTCGAGGCCGAGCCGTTGCACGATCGCGCCCAGCCGCTGGCTGGTCAGGCCGACCTTCGCGGCCATCGACATGGCCCGCTCGACCGCCGAGGGGTCGTGCTGGCCGCCCTCCTCGCCATCCCGGAGGCGGTTGCGGGCGATCGACGCCCACGACGGCATACCTCCCCCGCCGGCCGTGGCGACGACGTCGCCGCGCTCGCGGAGGAAACTGTTCACGCGGAACTCGTGGCCGTCGTACCGGCCGAGGCCGTGGTCGCTGACGAGCAGGACGACGTCCGGGTCGCACGCGTCGAGGGTCGCCTCCACCTCGCGGTCGACCGCCGCGAACACGCCGTCGACGACGGCGTCGTCCTCGGGGTACTCGTGGAAGACGGTGTCCGTCTGCTGGAACTGGAGGAAGCCGAAGGCCGGGTCGTGCTCGCCGGCCAGGTACCGGAACGCCTCGCCGCGCATCTCTACGAGGTTCGCGTAGGCGTCGATGCGCTCGCGTTCGCTGGCGCCGTCGAGTTTCGTATCGTCGTACAGCCGGTAGTCGCCGAGCTCCTCGCGCAGCTCGTCGAGGAGGCCCGGCGGGTGGCACTCGGGGTCGGCCGGGGAGATGTAGCCCGGGACGAGCGCGCCCTCGAAGGACGACGGCGGGTGGGTGACGGGCGCGTTCACCACGACGCTCGTCAGCCCCTGCTCGCTCAGGAGCTCCCAGAGGGTGTGCTCCTTGACGTCGGTGTAGTTCACGATGTCCCAGTCGTACCCCTCGAACCGGAGGAAGCCGAAGACGCCGTGCTTGCCGGGGTTGACGCCGGTGTACACCGACGGCCAGGCGCTCGGCGTCCACGGCGGGAGCTGCGACTCCAGTCTGCCGGTCGCCCCATCCTCGAGGAGCCCGGAGATGGTGGGCACCACGTCCTCGCCCCGCTCCGCGAGGATATCGAGGGTCGCCCCGTCGATACCGACCACGAGCGTCCGGAGGCCGTCTCTCGCTGACTCGGTCATGTAGCCGCAGCCAGGTGGCTTCCGCCCTTTGTTATGGCCAACCTGTGCGCCGAAGGCACGGAGACGGGACCGGGCCGGCTCCACGGCGTCCGCCGGTCGACACGGGTGGAATACGGCCGCTGCCGATCCACGGTAACTGGACGACGAAGCGATTCGAGATCCCCCGGTCCTCTGGGTACCCCCGGTGCCCCCGGTCCTCTGGGTACCCCCGGTGTCCCCGGTCCCCGGGTGGGCGCAGTGTCCCCGGTCCTCGGGTGGACGCGGTGTCCCCGGTCTCCGGGTGGCCGCAGTGTCCCCGGTCTCCGGTTGGCCGTGGTCCCCCCGGTGACCCCTTCTGGCCT
>SLIW01000565.1 GCA_007135435.1 Natronomonas sp. | reverse complement strand
CGCGAGGTACGGGACGAAGACGAGCAAGAAGCCCCCGTGGACGAGCAACAGCGGCCCCATGTCGCTGCGCGGCGGGAACAGCCCGACCGACCGCGTGCTGGCGCTGTCGAGCCAGAACGGCGCCACGACCGCCGCCCCGACGGCGAGCACGGCGAGGGTTCCCGCGAGCGCGAGCGCGTCCCGACGGACCTCCCTGGTGAGACCAGCGAGTGACTGGGGTTGTCCGTCGGTCGTCTGGGGTTGTCCGTCGGGCGTCTGGGACTGTTCGTCGGACGTCTGTCGCTGACCGTGGGGCCCCTGGCGCTGTTCGTCGGGCGTCTGCCGACGTCCGTCGCCCGACTGGACCCTCTCCGCCAGTGGCTCCGGGAGGAGCGTCGCTGGATCGCTCGGCGCGAAGGCGATCGTCAGGGCGACGAGTCCCCCGGCGACCGGAAAGTCCCACGTGTTCGTGATCGCGAGGAGCCCCGCCACGGGCGCCGTCGCGGCGAGGAGCAGCTTCCTCCGTCGCACCTCCGGCCCCGGCGTCACCCAGTAGCTGAAACACAGCGCCGCGACGAGGAGGGTGAAGGGCGTCGAGAGCATGTGGGCGTGGAGGTCGCCGTTGAGCCACGCGAACAGCGGGAACTCGTTTATCGTCCCGTCGATCACCCGGCTCGCGTCCCAGTAGGAGAACTCTGCGGGCGACCACGCCACCGCCTCGCCGTCGGCGGCGATCCCGGGGATCAGGCCGACCAGGCGGTCCGGTACGGCCCACGCGAGGACCTGCCCGGCGGTGTGGAGGTTCCCCGCCACCCCGACGAAGAACGCGCCGAGGCCCCCGGCGAGCCGCCGCGGGGCGCCGTGCTCGGCGGCAACGGCTCCGGCGAGTCCGTAGGCGGCCGTCACGAGCGCTGCGTAGGTCCCCGCGAGCGCGAGGTTGTAGGCGTACGCCGGGGCGGTCCCCGTAAGCGTCGTGAGCAGCGCCGCGAGGAGCTGGCCGCCGTAGTAGTACTGGACGGACTCGCCGGCGAACCACATGTCCTCCGGTGGGAGCGAGCCCGCCTGCAGCGTGGTCTGGAGGAGCCCGAAGTCGAGGAACTTCTCGCCGGTCGACAGCGGTAACGGCGCGATCTCGGGGGAGACGGCCCGCAGCGCGACCACGAAGAGAAACGCCACGGCGAAGACCGCGCCGGCCTCGGCGTAGGCGCGCTCGTCGAGCCGCTCGCGGTCCCCGACCGTCGCGCTCGCCCCCACCAGGGCGGCCAGCCCGGCGAGGAGCGCCGGCCACCCGAAGGCGACGTGGCCGACGAGGAAGCCCACGAGGGCGACGACGGCCAGGCCGAGGGGGATGGCCATCGCGGCGCCGGCGTCGTGGAACCGGGGGAAGGCCGCGGCGGCGAGCGGGAGGGTCGCGAACCCCACGACGAGGTACATCGCGAGCCAGAGCGCGACGAGACCGTACTCCATCACCAGGAGGCCGGGCGGGGTCGACCATACCTCTTGTGACCCGTCCCGGTGGTATGGGGTGTCGGTAGTTCATTCGGGCGGGGTCGACGCTTCGGTTGGAGATCGGGCGAGGTCGACTGTTCGGCGGTGGATCGCGCCGAGTCGCCCACTGACGGTCCGTCCCGGCGGAGTCGAACCGCTTTTGCCCGACCGGGTGAGAGAGGGGATACGATGGGTCTCGGTGTCGTCGTCCCCGCCTTCCGTCCCGCGGTCCCGCGCCTGGAGACCTACCTCAGGGAGGTGGACGCCGTCCTCGAGCCGGAGGTGCTGCGGGTCGAACTGGACGTCCCCGATGCGGCCACGATCGAGTCGCTGTCGGCTCTGGACGTCCCGTCGCTCGAGGTAAACACGGTCCCGTACCGTCGAGGGAAAGGGGCGGCGGTCACCGCCGGGTTCGAGGTGATCGGGACCGAGCGGCTGGCGTTCACCGACGCGGACGGGAGCACGCCGGCGTCCGAACTCGCGAGGGTGGTGGAGGCACTGGCCGCCGCAGACGTGGCCGCGGGGTCACGGCGGCACCCCGACGCCGTGGTCGTCGGCCACCAGACGTACGCCCGTCGGTTCCTGGGCGACGGCTTCTCGTGGCTGGCCCGCCGGCTCCTGGACGCGAAGCTGTACGACTACCAGTGTGGGGCGAAGGCGCTGACCGCCGAGGCCTGGGAGGTGGTCCGCCGGCACATCTACGAGCCAGGCTTCGCGTGGGACGTCGAGCTCCTGGCGATGGCCGCCGCGCTGGGCCTCGAGGTCGTCGAGGTGCCGATCCGCTGGGAGGACCGGCCCGGCTCGACCGTCTCGCCGGTCCGCACGTCGGCGTCGATGGCGAAGGCGCTCGTCGTCGCGCGCCACCGGGCCAGGCGACTACAGGACAGCACGCTCCACGGCGTGATCGCCCGCGGTGACGAGGTAGCGCTCGTCGACCGGGAGTGAGGTGGGGGTGGATGGCGAGACGCGCGGTCGACGTCCTGATCGACGTCCGGGACGCACTGTTCGCGCCCGTCCGGTTCGGCCAGTTCGTCAGCGTGGGGCTCGTGGGTGCCAGCGTCGACCTCACGATCAGCTCGGTACTCACGCTGGCAGGCCTGCTCCCCCCCGAGTGGGCCAAGCTGGTCGGCGCTGAGTGCGCCATCGTCCTGATGTTCCTCATCAACGACCGCTGGACCTTCGCCGCCCACGGAGCGGCTGGGTGGGTGCCGAAGCTGCGGCGGCTCGTGAAGTCCAACCTCGTACGGTCGGGCGGCCTCGCCGTCCAGTTCGTCGTCGTGTACGTGCTGGTGCGCACCGACGTGACCGTCGTCGTGTTCGGCACCGACGTCTGGCCCGTCCTGACGATGCCCATCGCCATCGCCTGTGCCGTCGTCGTCAACTACACCGCCGAGAGCCTGCTCACCTGGCGGGTCCACACCGGGTGACAGATTCCACGGACGCCACCGCAATCACAACCCTTAATTGCGGCACCGAAGTACCGTCTGGTAGCGGGATGGGATAGCCAGGAGATTCCGCCGGGCTCATAACCCGGAGACCGGTAGTTCAAATCTACCTCCCGCTATCACTTTTCAAATCGTTGACATATAGTCGACCATATCGATCCGGTAGGACCCAGATGCCCCGGATGTATCCCTTGGCCATATGTTTAAAAGACAGAAAGAGCAGAATCTTCCACGTGCAGGTATCCCTCACGAAAACCCTCGTCTTCCAGCTGACGATTGAGGATGATGAGGAACGTCTGCACGATGCGCTCCACGAGTCGCGGCGGGTGTATAACGAAACGATCCGCCTCGCCAAGGAGGGAGAGGGTCGGAAGATGATATTCAGTCGGATGGAAGAAGAGGCCGATCTCGTGAAAAATACGACCCAGCGAATCGTGGAGAAGGCTTTGAATGCGATGGAAAACTACTACGAATACGAGGACCACAACCTTCCCAGTCACACGAAATCCGGGATCTATCCGATGCGAGCGAACTACCGAGAAGGCTACAACCTGTTCCCGGAGG
>SLIW01000036.1 GCA_007135435.1 Natronomonas sp. | reverse complement strand
CGCTTGGCCTCGGCGTGCACTCGTTCGGCAGCGAGGGGATGCAGTCGATCGGGGGCGACGTCTGGGTAACTGGCGAGTCGGTGGCCTTCTCGACGGCCGTCGGTGGCGTCGAGACCGACCTGCGGGACGCCCATCGTATCGCCGGCGAGCCGAGGACGTCCTCTCGTTCCTGGATCTCCTCCGAGACCCGGTGGGCGTCCCGCCGGTCGCTCTCGACGCCCCCGACGGCCGTCGAGAACGCTACCGACTCGCCGGTCACCCAGACGTCGCCCCCGATCGACTGCATGCCCTGGCTGCCGAACGAGTGGACGCCGAGGCCGAGCGACGCGAGGAGGAGGGCCGCGAGCACGGCGATCGCGACGCCGACGACGGCGAGGAGGGTGCGGACGCGGTAGTGGCGCAGCTGGGCGACCGCCAGCCCTAACGCAGCACGCAGCCGGGTGATGCCCACCTCAGACCACCTCCCGACGTTGGGTCCTCGATCGCACTGGTTCTCTCCCTGAGTGTGCTGCAGGGGCGGCAAAACGTTGTCGCCATCCTCCCGGGTTGTAAGCTGGCACGAACGAGACCGTCCGAGAGTGCCCGACCCGCCGACAGTTAGAACGACAGCACGCATTCGGTTCGTAGGCGTCCCGGGATGCTGACCGACCGAGCCGATGGATTCGAGACCTTCTCACTGGCGTGGGTGGCCCAATCCACCGACCTCGTCACCCCGGGAGATTCGGGCGGTCACGGACTAGCTGACGTTGCGTGCAGACCGAGCAAGCCAGGTGCATCCGAGAATCACTCGCTTACTGTTCGATCCGACGGTCCGAGTGTCGTCACCCTAAATCCAATCACTAACACAGCAACCGTCACACCGGGCGGAACTAAGTAAACCGGGTGACTTCCCCGGGCAATGATCGGTGGAGATCGGGGGGACGACCTGTCTCGAGGTCACGACGATTTGAGCGGGGTCAACCAGTGGCAACCGACGTCGTCCGTCGAACCAGCGTTCGCTGTGGAGGATACCTCTGCGTCGGACGTGTTCGGCATCATCGCGAACGAGACCCGCATCGAGATTCTG
Source organism: Natronomonas sp. (assembly GCA_007135435.1). GTDB lineage: Archaea > Halobacteriota > Halobacteria > Halobacteriales > Haloarculaceae > Natronomonas. The sequence continues at coordinate 2,412 of SLIW01000036.1, read as the reverse complement.
TACACGCTGTGGGAGCAGGACGAACCGATCTCGTTTTCGGCATTACGCGACGAACTCGACGTCGACAAGGGGAACTTCAACTACCACCTGTCGATGCTCGAGGGTCACTTCGTCGATCGCACGCCAGATGGGTACGAACTTCGGGCGGCCGGAACGCACGTGATCCGAACACTCCTGGCGGGGACGTTCACCAGCGATCCCGTCGTCGAGCTGACGGAGATCGGCCTTCCGTGTCCCCTGTGTGGGGCGCCCATCGAGCTCGGCTACGAAAACGAGTGCCTTACGGTCCGCTGCACCGAGTGTCCAGGCGTCATCGGGGGAGATGTCCCGCAGGGCGCCTTCATGCACCATCAGTTCCCGCCGGCGGGGCTTTCCGACCGCGCCGGTACCGAGGTCTTGGAGGCGGCCCGCGTCCATTACGAGACGGCCCTCCTGTCGATGCTCCAGGGCGTCTGTCCAGCCTGCGGCGGGACGGCGACGCGGGAGGTCCACGTCTGCGATCGGTACGAGACGACCTCCGCCGGACGCTGTGGGAAGTGTGCGTCCGTTCCGGGTCACTGGGTGGAACACGTCTGTGGGAACTGCAGCTTCCGGCGGTGGTGTACGGTCTGGCTGCCGGTCCTGTTCCACCCGGCGGTGATCAGCTTCGTCTACGAACGCCGACCGTTCGACAGCCTCCTCGATCTCCGCCGGTTGCTCTGGCTCACGCCGGAGTGCCTCGGGGGCATCACCCAGGAGGTCGTCGCCGAGGAGCCGCTACGGATTCGCGTGACGGTACCGTTCGAGGGCGAGACGGTCAGCGTCACCGTCGACGAGGATTTGAACACCGTCGCGGTCGAGTAACCGACGGGCTTCGGATCCCGGGTGGGTGTCGACCCCATTGACCATCCAGGCCACCACGGGTGGCAGTCAACCACGGGGCCAGCATCAGTTCTTGTCTGCTCACAGATATGTCTGATCCGTTGGAGCAGTCCGTTGCTCCGAACGAATTTATCCGCGACTTCCGATCGGACGGACGCAAATGGGTGTGGTGGCGTCGACCGCTTGGGGGGCGAAGACAGGCCCCGTGGTGGGCTTGACCCCTGCGACGAGCTGGCCTCCGTGCGCCGGTCTCCCGGACGATGTCGTCCGGTCACAGTCGCGACTGATCCGCCGCATTGCGGGTCTGCGAGAGACTCACGACACTCGAGGAGCATCGAGATACCTTATGGCAACTTACGAACCTCCGACCCGAATCCTGGGTTTCACGGTGGAGATCGACGGCATCAGCGATTCGCACTGGACCGCTGTACACCTCCCGGCGGCGAGTACCGAACCGGATGACGATGGGTGGGGTGAGACGAGACGACAGGAACTCGAGATGGAACGGATATTCGATCCGGACGACACCATGCTCCACGACTGGAAGGAGACCGTCGCCGATGGGGCAGACGGTGAGGCGTTGAAGACGGTGGTCGTGACCGTGTTCGACCAGGAAGGGGCGGACCGAGCCACATGGACGTTCGAGGACGCCTGGATCACGTACTATCAGCCCCCACAGCTGGACCCGAGTACGCTCGGAGAGGTGGCGAGCGAGCGGGTGGTCCTCGCCTACGATTCGATGGACCGACAGGAGGGCTGATCGGGGGTACCCATGTCGGAGGAAACTGACAATCACGGGTACGCCACGCCGTCCCAGGGGACCGAGAACTGGCACGAACCGCTCAACGCCAACTTCGAACACCTGGACGTCGACGTCGAAGTGCGCGACGTGGCCGAGAACCGGGGAGCGTACGAACCCACCGAGGGCGCCAAGTTCCTCGAGCTGGACACCGGGATCGTGTACGTCGGTGACGGGGAGGAGTGGACCCCAGCACTGGCGGTAGCGTACTACAACGAGGACGGAGAGCTCGAGTGTGGGGCGTTGGCCGATTGCTTCGACCACGCCCCCGGCGATCCGGAGGACGGTGCGCAGTCCGCACGATCGTCGTTCGGCACGAACGCCCACGCGGTCCACGAGGGTGCGATCGTCTTCGGCGACTCCACACAGAGGGGCATCTGGTCCGAGTCACTCGACGAGGTCCGCTCGCAGATGCCGATCCACGCGCCGTCGGTGCACACCCGCGGCGCAAGGATGGATTCGAGTGGTCTCGACGCCGATTCGGTCGAGGCAATCTCGGTGGACGCGACGTCGGTGGAGACCACCTCGATGGACGCCACGTCTCTCACGGCTGGCGGTATCGCGGCCGGCGCCGACGAGGACGTCCTGAGCGTCGACGACGAGACGGTCGAATCCGAGGTGCCGATATATGCGCCGTCGTTCGAGAACGGAAGCTCCAGCGCCCTGAAGACGGCGGTCGACCCCGTCGACCCCGAGGCGGTTCTCACTGGCCTCGAGTCGCTGTCGATCGCCACCTGGGAGTTCCGGGCCGG
>SLIW01000308.1 GCA_007135435.1 Natronomonas sp. | reverse complement strand
TGGGGAGGTGTGTGGCTGCGGTGTGTGGCGGTGCGGTTCCTGGCGTCCTCGCGAGCGAAGCGAGCGTGGGCTCGAAGGAGCTTGCTCCTTCGGCGGACTCGAAGGGCGAGGCAGGGTCGACCCGGCCCCGACGACGCAAGCACCGCGGCGAAGCGAGGAGCGCAGCGAGGCGTCGCGAGGTTCGGAGCGAGTGCGAGGTTCGGAGCGACCGTAGGGAGCGAGAACCTCGAGGGCGCGAACGGCGAGCGGGTCGAGCCGTGAGCGACCGAAGGGAGCGAGAACCTCGGAGACGAACGGCGAACGAAGTGAGCCGTGAGTCGCGGCCGGTCGAGCCGGCCGAGGGCTTCGGAGATCACCCTCCACTTCCCACCCGGCCACTCGACCCGGCTTAAGCCCCTCATCCGCTCTCCGGGACGTCGATCATCGACTCCTCCACACCAGCCCGACCGTGTCCCGTGGTTTCATACCCCTTCCCTCCGCGGTACCGATATGCGAGAGCTTCCGGAGGAGGTCGTCGGTGACGCGTACACGAGCACCTTCCACTGGGAGGTCCTGGAGTCGCTCGTGGACGTCGGCAACCGGATGGCGGGACAGGATGGCGAGCGGGAGGGCGCCGAACACGTGGCCGCGGCGTTCGAGGAATCGGGGCTCCGGGACGTCGAGGTCGACGAGTTCGAGATCGACGGCTGGTGGCGCGGCTCCTCCCGGCTCGAGTCGAGCGGGAGCCACGAGGAGACGTACGCGGCCGACTACCAGGTTATCGGCCTCCCGGGGACGCCGTCGGGCGACGTGGAGGGCCCGTTGATCGACGTCGGCTACGGTCGCCCGGAGGACTTCGAGAGCGTCGACCTCGACGGTGCGGTCGCGATGGCCTCCAGCGAGACGCCCGACGACTACGGCCGGTGGCTCCACCGGATGGAGAAGTACGCGTCGGCGGTCGAGGGTGGCGCGGTGGCGTTCGTCTTCCGCAACCACGTCGAGGGGTGCCTGCCGCCCACCGGCGAGATCGGCTACGAGAACCGGCCGGGCCCGATCCCGGCGGTCGGCGTCTCGAAGGAGGTCGGCGCCCGGCTCCGACGTCACGCCGGCCCGGGTCGCGACGAAGATGGCGGCGAGGGAGATGGCGGCGAGGGAGACGACGCCAACGACAGAGACACCGACCTCTCGGTCCGCGTCGATGTCGACGCCCGGAACGAGCCGGCGACCTCCCGGAACGTCGCCGGCGAGCTCGGCCCCGGGACGGACGAGGTCGTCCTCGTCACCTCGCACCTCGACGCCCACGACATCGCGGAGGGCGCCGCCGACAACGGCGCCGGGACCGTCCTCGTCGCGGAGGTCGCCCGACTCCTCTCGCGCGTCGAGTCCGACCTCGAGCGACGGGTCCGGTTCGTCGCCTTCGGCGCCGAGGAGATCGGCCTCAAGGGCGCCTACCACGAGGCGGCCCGCGTGGATCTGGGGGACGTCGCGTGCGTGCTCAACCTCGACGTGATCGGCGGCTCGCGGAGCCCGGCGGTGATGACGAACGAGTTCGACGCCGTGGAGGCGCTCTTCGAGGAGGTGACGGAGGCGATGGACGTGCCACTGGAGACCGACGGCACCGTCTCGCCGCACAGCGACCAGTGGGCGTTCGTCCAGGAGGGGGTCCCGGGCGCGATGGTGGCCTCCGCGTCCGGCGAGAGCGGTCGCGGGTGGGGCCACACCCACGCCGACACCCTCGACAAGCTCGACGTCAGGGACCTCCGGGCGCTCTCGGTGATCGTCGCGACGGCCGTGCTCAACGCCGCCGACGCCTCGCGGGAGTTCCCCGCCCGGGGACGTGAGGGGACCCGCGAACTCGTCGATGAGGGCTACGAGCGGGAGCTGAAGATAGGCGACCGGTGGCCGTACGACGAGTGAGGCGCCGCCGGGGGACCGGAGAGACGATCGCATACCCCATCGGTCCGAAACCGTTCTTCATCTGCCCGGAACCGCGCTCTACCCGCGCGAAACCGCGCTCCACCCGCACGAAACCGCGCTCCACCCGCGCGAAACCGCACCCGAGTCACTTCACCAGGTACCCGCCGTCGACCACGAGGTTGTGCCCGTGGATGTAGCGCCCGCCGTCGCCGGCCAGCAGGACCGCGGCCGGAGCGACGTCCTCCGGCTGGCCGACGAAGTCCGTCAGGACGCCCTCGAGGAGTCGCTCGCGGTCCTCCTCCGAGTCGATCCGCGTCATGCCCGACTCGACCGGGCCGGGGCAAAGGGCGTTGACGGCGACCCCCTCGGGCCCGTAGTCCAGCGCCATCTGCCGGGTCAGGTTCGTCACCGCGCCCTTCGAGGCGACGTAGGCCGCCTTCCGTGGCGAGGCACCGCCCCGGAGCCCACGCTGGGAGGAGATATTGATGATCCTGCCGTGGTCGCTCTCCAGCAGGTGCGGGATGGCCGCCCGCGAACACCGGACGACGCCCCGGACGTTCACGTCCTGGATCCGCTCCCACTCCTCGTCGTCGAACTCATGGACCGCGCCATCGCCGGTGACGCCAGCGCTGTTGACGAGGATGTCGAGTCCCCCGTAGGTGTCCACCGCCCGCCGCACCGCCCGACGGACGTCGGCGTCGTCGGTGACGTCCGTCCGGACGAAGACGGCCTCACCCGAGACCACACCCGGCGGCTCACCGGTGTCGTCCCTCCGCTCGATCACCTCGAGCGTCGTCCGGTCGTCGCCGGGGGACCGCGGTGACTCGTGAACGTCGGCCAGCACGAGGGACGCACCCTCGCGGGCGAAGGCGATGGCGATGGCGCGGCCGATGCCGCTGGCGGCGCCGGTGACGAGCGCGACCCGTCCCTCGAGCCTCACGGGCCCGGTCCCTCCACGTCGGCGGTCTCGGCGTTCCGCCAGGTGTGCTCGGGCGTCCACCCGAGCTCGCGTCGGGCCTTCGCGGCGGAGAACGCCGACTCCTCACCCTCGAGGTCGCACGCCTCCGGGAGGCGGCCCCAGGCGGCATCGATGGCCTCCGCGGTCGGGACGCCGAGGTAGTTGTCAGCCGCCACCGCCAGGTAGGCCTCGTGGACCGCTCCGTCGCGGTCGACCTCGAGCGCTCGCCGGACGATCGTCGCGACGTCCCGGACGTCGACGTACGACCAGAGGCTGCCCGACGGCGTCGGGTCCTCCGGGTCGAACGCCTCGCGGACGGCCACGGTCTCGTATCGGCCGGGGACCTGGACCCAGGAGGGCTGGACGGAGGTGACGGCCACGCCGTGGCGCCGGCAGGTGCGCTCGGCGAGCACCTCGCCGACGATCTTCGAGGTCCCGTAGGCGTCGACGGGGCGCTGCGGGTGGGACTCGTCGATCGGCAGCCGCTCGAGGGGCCGGGCCTCGTCGCCGAACGTCACGCCGTAGGTCGCCTCGCTCGAGGTCCAGACGACATCCGCGCCGACACGCCCGGCCGCCTCGAGGACCGAGTACGTGCTCGCCACGTTGGTCATGAACGTCTCGGTCCC
>SLIW01000323.1 GCA_007135435.1 Natronomonas sp. | reverse complement strand
CTTCGTTTCCTGTGGATCACGGGTGACCAGCCGTCGGTCGTGAGTCCCCCGCGAGGGGACGGAAATCCCCGCGGGGACGTCGGTACGTGCGGGAAACTGTTTTGCCACCTCCGTCTGAACCGGATGGCGTGTCGTCGCTCCGCCGTCGCCGATACGTCCTCGCGGGCCTGCTCGCCGTGGTCGGGGTCCTGGCGGTGGCCATCCTCTGGGAGGTCGTCGGCGTCGTCTTCTTCGCGATCACCGTCGCGTACGTCCTCTACCCGCTCCGCCAGCGGCTCGCCGCACGAGGGCTGGGTCCCCGGATCGCCAGCGCGCTGGCGACGACGGTCGCGTTCCTGGCGGTGGTCCTGCTCCTGGCGCCGATCGCCTGGACGCTGTTCGAGCGGCGGAACGCCATCGTCGAGCTACTGGGGGACCTCCCGGCGGAGCTCCCCGTCGAAGTGTTCGGCTTCGTCGTCGTCATCGACGTGGCCGGGCTCGTCGACACGACCGCGACCGTCCTCAGGGGGCTGGCGATCTCGCTTGCCGCCGACGCCATATTCGTCGTCCTCCAGCTGGCGATGTTCGTGCTCGTCCTCTACGGGCTGCTGTTGCGGCCGAACGCCGTCGGGGCCGCGGCCTTCGAGATCACGCCGACCGCGTACCACGACGTCCTGCGGGCGCTACACCGTCGCATCGGTGGGACGCTGTACGCCCTCTACATCATCCAGGCGGCGACCGCCGTGCTCACCTTCCCGATCGCCATCGCGGTCTTCTGGGTGCTCGGCTACCAGGACGTCTTCGTGCTGGCCGTCGTCGCCGCCATCCTCCAGTTCATCCCTATCGTCGGCCCGGGGATGCTCGCCGTGGGCCTGGCCGCCTTCGACCTGCTCATCGGCATGCCCGAGCGAGCCATCGCCGTCATCATCCTCGGCCCCCTGCTCGTCGGGTTACTCCCGGATCTCGTCCTCCGGCCGCGGCTGGCGACGAGCCACGCGCGGCTCCCGGCGAGCCTCTACTTCGTGGGCTTCGTCGGCGGCGTCCTCACCGTCGGGGTCATCGGCATCATCGCGGGGCCGCTCGTGGTCGCGGTCCTCGTCGAGGTCGTCGACCTGCTGAGCGACCGGCGGGCGGTCGAGGGGTAGGACAGGGATGGTCGAGCCGATGGTGATCGAGTGACCGCTCGGCCGGGGTTATCGGCCCATCTCCCGCTCCCGCTCGAGCTGGCGGAGCGCCTCGATCCGCTTCTCGGTGGGGGGATGCGTCGAGGCGAGCTTGCCGACGAACCCCCTCCGGATGGGGATGATGAAGAACGCGTTCATCTCGGCCTGCTCGCGGAGGTCCTCCGTCGGGACCTGGTCCATCCGGCCGGAGATCTTCATCAGCGCGGAGGCGAGCGCCGCCGGCTGGCCCGTGATGGCCGCCGCACCCCGGTCGGCCGAGTACTCCCGGTACCGCGACAGGGCGCGGATCAGCAGGAACGAGACGATCCAGACGACGAGCGAGACGAGGATGGCGACGATGATCGGCGCCTGGTTGCGGCCCCGCCCGCCGAAGAGCCACCCCCACCGGACGATGATGAACGCGATGGTCGAGAGGAACGAGGCGATGGTCATGACCGCCACGTCGCGGTTCTTGATGTGGGCGAGCTCGTGGGCGATGACCCCCTCCAGCTCGTCGTCGTCGAGCGTCGACAGCAGGCCGGTCGTGACCGCCACGGCGGCGTTCGACGGCGACCGGCCCGTCGCGAAGGCGTTCGGGGTCCGGTTGTCGGCGACCGCGACGGTCGGCTTCGGCAGGTCTGCCTGCTGGGCCAGCCGCGACACCTGGGCGTGGAGCCGGGGGTACTCCTCCTCGCTCACCTTCTTGGCGCCCATCGACCGCAACGCGAGCTTGTCGCTGAAGAAGTACTGGAACAGCGAGAACGACCCGATGAGGATCACCGGGAGCAGCATCCCCTGGAACTGGGTCGTCAGGGCCGCGAAGAACACGATGTACAGCACGAACAGCAGGAACATCGTGAGGAACATGCGTCCCCGCAGCCCCCAGTCGGTTTGCCACTGCATGGACGAGGGTTCGCGCCGGACGGATTAAAGGCTGCGCGATACCGTTCTGACCGACGACCCGACGGTCGCGTCGCTGCGTACAGCGCGCCGGTTGTCTCCGCCACCCACGACGCGACGGTGCGATCCACCTACCACGACACGACGGGCTACCACGACGCGACGGCTTAGCAACGACCTACCACGACGCGACGGTCCCGTCCTTCCGGGGTTCGGTCGCCCCCGAGAGCGTCCCACGCTCGTTCCTGACGACCTGCGCGCCGCCGAACATGCCAGGCGGGAGCACCTGGAGGTCGTGGCCGCGGCGCAACAGGCCGTGCTGGACCCGGCTCGGCATCCGGGCTTCGACGGCCAGCTGGCCATCCTCGCGGTAGCGCCACCGCGGCCGGTCGAGGGCCTCCTGGAGCGTGAGCCCGTCGTCGACCATGGCGACGACGTTCTGGAGGTGGCCCTGCGGCTGCATGTAGCCGCCCATGACGCCGAAGGCCGACCAGTCGGCCTCCGCGCGGCGGAGGATCCCGGGAATCAGCGTGTGGAACGGGCGCTTGCCCGGCTCGAGGCGATTCGGGTGGTCGTCGTCGAGCGAGAACGAGCCGCCGCGGTTCTGCAGCGCGATCCCGGTGTCGCCGGCGACGAGGCCGCTACCGAAGCCGGCGAACCGCGAGTTGATGTACGAGACCACGTTCCCCTCGTCGTCGCCGACGCACAGGAGCACGGTGTCGGCGTCCTCGGCGTTTGCGTCCGGCACCCCGAACGAGACGTTGGAGGCCTCCTCGCCGACGTCCGCCGCGCGCTCGCGGGCCCACTCCTGGCTCGCGAGCGGCGGGATCTCCTCGTAGTCGGGGTCGGTGATGTAACGGTGGCCGTCGTGGAACGCCCGCTTCGTCGCCTCGGCGAGGTAGTGGATCCGCTCGGCGGAGCCGGCGTCGTACTCGCGGGCGCCGAGCTCCTCGGCGATGTTCAGGGCCTCGAGGGCGATGAGCCCCTGGTTGTTCGGCGGCAGCTCGTATACCTTGGCGTCGCCGTAGGTGGTCGAGACTGGCTCGGGGTACTCCACCTCGAAGCCGGCGAGGTCGTCGACGGTCAGGAAGCCGCCCTCCCGCTGGACCTCCTGGGCGATGGCCTCGGCGATGTGACCCTCGTAGACGACGTCCGCCCCCTCCTCGGCTATAGCGCGCATCGACTCCCCGAGCGCCTCCAGTCGGACCGTCTCCCCAGGCTCCGGGGCGCGCTCGCCGTCGACGAGGTAGTGGTAGCGGGCGTGGGCGGTCTCGAACAGCTCCTCGCCGTGTGCCCAGCCGCTCGCGACGACCTCCGTGACGGGGTAGCCCTCGACGGCGTACCGGATCGCCGGCTCGAGGACGTCCGCGAGCGACAGGCGGCCGAACTCCCGGACGGTGGCCTCCCAGCCCCGCGCTGTCCCGGGCACCGTCACCGAGTGGG
>SLIW01000220.1 GCA_007135435.1 Natronomonas sp. | reverse complement strand
TCGGGCGACGGTGACCACGAGGCCGACGATCGTGAGGCCGACGATCGTGAGGCCGACGATTACGAGACCGACGGCCACGCGGCCGACGTTGCCACGGGTGACGCTCCGGGTGGCGACACCGACACGGAGGCGGACGACACCGACCGCGAGGCGGTCCGCGGGTTCGTCAGCTTCGACGCGCGGGCGTCGACGGTCCACGTGACCCAGCTGGAGGGCGACCCGGGCACCTGCGAGCGGCTCCTCGAGGAGCCCCGACGGTTCGCCGCCGGCGAGGGGATGTCGGTCGAGCTCCTGGTCCCCGAGGGCGAGGACGGGACTCGCACCGCGGCCGAGCGTGCCGGCTTCGAGGATCGAGGCTCGGGGCCCCGCTTCGGCGGGACGCCGACGATCCGGTACCGGTGGGAACCGGACGGGTAGCGCGACCGGCTCACGCCGATCGCCATCCGACGGACCGGTGCCCTGCCCAGCGACGGTGCCCTGCCCAGCGTCCTGTGACGCGTCTCGGGCCCGAAAGGGCGTCTCACCCCGCCGGGAGGGCGGCCGCTCGAGGGGTCTGTTCAGACTCTGAGAACGCCGCTGGGTGGTTATGGTGGTCCCCCGCGAAGTGTCGCGTGCGGTGGGGAGGCAGGGTGACGCACCACCCGCCGGGGATGGGACGGGGGTCGGGACGCACCGAGCGGTGTGCCCGGGGATGCACCCGCGGGCCGGGAGTCCGGGGACCCGAGCCGGTTTTTGATCTGGCCTTCATCGAACGTTACCGAGCTAACGGTCCCGTGTCCGGGACGCCTCACGCGAGCCGGCGGTCGATGACCGCCTTCGCCTCCTTCGCGGCCTGCTTCCACCCGTAGCCCTGGTCGTAGACGTGCTTCTTCGAGTCGACGAGCTCCTCGGGGGAGGACTCCTCGAACCCGCCGCGGTCCCAGGTCCCCGACTCGTGGAGCCACTCGACGGTGTTCTCGCGGGCCTCCTCCCACGAGAGGCCCACCATCTCGTAGAACGCCAGGACCGCGAAGACGGAGTGGTCGTGGGCACCTGGGACGCTCCCCTTCTCGTAGATGGTCTTCAGCGGTTCGAAGGTTGGCTGGGTGACCCGCTCGCGGTACTCCTCGGGCGGGAGCAGGCGGAGCTCGTCCTCCTCCTCGACGACCCGCTGGTCGGCGCGGAGCCGCGAGAGGACCCCGGCGTGGAGGCCGCTCCAGCGGGCAGGGACCGCCTCGCGGAGCGCCCCCTCGTCCGGGTAGGCCCGTGCGGACAGCGGCGCCAGCAGGTCCGTGTACGCCCGCTCGACGTCGGTCCGGGCGGTCCCCTCGAACTCGCAGCCGAGGTCGTGGATGTTGCTGGTCGTCCGGCAGCCCGGACAGCGGTACCTCAGTCGCACGGGCGGGGGTAGTGCGGACGGCCTCAAGAGCGTACCGGGTGCGCTGTGGGTCGTGTTTAGTCAAGCGAGAATTGTCGCTGGCAGTTTCGAGAACCACTTGAAAGCCCCGCCCACAGCGTCTATCTGGACGGCTCGGTTGGGGATGTAAGGGGCGGTGCTCTTGGTCGCTAGCTGGGCTCCTCGCCCCTTGGAGATATCGTTGCTGCGGTGCTCGTCCCCGATAGACTCTCGCAGTTCGTCGACCGGCCTACACCTTGCACTCTCGACAGACGTCGCCGTTTGCTTCAGGTTGATGACGCCTCCCAGGACGCTCGCCGAGGATGTCCACCCGATAAGTATCGGTTATTTATATACCGGCGCCGCTCGCCTCGTCGAGTCTGGTTCTCGGGACCCGATGACTATCGGGTATTTATAAGCGACCGCACCGGGAGTGACCGGTGCTCGAATGATCTCGGAAGCTCCTGGTCCGCCGATCCGTCCCGATCTCGGTCTCCCGGTCTCTCGATCTCCCTGCCCCCTGGCCCCGAACGCCCCCCGCCGTCGGGCGCCCGTCTCTTGCCGACCGGTTCGTTTATCGGCAGGGCCTCGAATACCGCCCGGTATGGATCGCCTCCACGCCAGGCACCCCTACCTCGCCGCGTCGCGGGACGCCGTCGAGGCCAGCGGGGTGGACCTGGCGGCGCTCGTCGCCGAGGGCGGCCCGGCGGTCGAGCGCGGCCGCGAGCGGGTCGGGCGGGCGCTGCTCGAGGGGGTGACCGAGGCGGAGGACCCCCGCCAGTGGTCCGACCGGGCGGAGCTGCTCTCGTACCCCGTCGCCCGCGTGCTGGTGTCGCTGCTCGAGGTCCCCGGCGCGGTCGAGAAGTACGCCGCCGCGGAGGCTGCCACCGCCCGCGACCGGTTCGTCGCCGACTTCGAGACCGACCTCGAGCTCCGGAGCGCGGGGGACGCCGGCGGCAGGCTCACCCTCGAGCGACTGCTGGCCGACTTCGACATGGCCGGACGGGTCGAGCCGATCGGCGACGGGCGGTTCAGCGTCGGCGTGACGGCGTACCTCCGGCTCGCGGCCGACCTCTCGGGCGAGGAGTGGCGGCTCGTCCGCCGGCCGCTCGACGCCGGTCGCGTCCCCGTCACCCGCCCCGAGCTCTACACGCTGCTCCGGGAGGCCGTCCGGCGCCGCATCGAGGACGGCCTCCCGCTGTCTGTGCCACCGTCGGTCGCGGGGCCGCTCGAGTCCGACCTCGCGGCCCTCCGGCGGCGCATCTCCGACGTCGATCCACCGACGGCGTTCCCGGCGGTCGTCCCGGGGCTGTTCCCGCCGTGCATGCAGGCACTCCTGCGACGGGCCCGCTCGGGGGAGTCGCTGCCCGATCACTCGCGATTCTCGCTCGTCTCGTTCCTCGTGGCGACGGGACTCGACGCAGAGGGGGTGGTCGACCTCTGCGAGCTCGCCGACGAGGAGGCCGAGGTCGCCCGCGCGCAGGTCGAACGGCTCCGGGACGACGGGTCGGTGGTCGCCACCCCGCCGTCGTGCGTCGTCATGGACCAGTACGGCGACTGCGTCGACAAGGACGAGCTCTGTGAGACCATCGAGCACCCGCTGTCGTACTACGACGCCCGGCTCGAGCGGGCACCGGACGAGGACGTCGTCGACTGGCGGTCGGACGGTTGAAGGGATGAAGAGACCTTCCGCGGCCGAGAGTGAGTCCTGCCATCGGTCGCCTCGGCAGCCGCGAGGAAGCGGGCGCACAACACGAGTATCATCGGGTCTCAGTAGCGCCGCGAGAGCCCCAGCCCGAGGATGGACATGAGGACGATGAAGAACGCGATCGCCCCGACCATCATGAGACCGCCGGTCTCGGTGAGGGCGCCGTCGGTGTAGGTGGTGCTGATCCAGATGATGATCGCGACGAGCGTCGCCACCCCGACGAAGGCGACGATAGCCTCGACGACCGCCTCGCGGTCCATGCCCGCAGTTCCGGGGAAGCGGCCAAAAGCGCTACGTTTCACCGCCGAGGGCGTCGGCACGGCGGACTGCCACGCCACTGGGCAGGCGCTCGATCGGACGACGAGGATAAGCGGTCTCGCCTAGGCGGTCTCGCCTAAGTGGTCT
>SLIW01000312.1 GCA_007135435.1 Natronomonas sp. | reverse complement strand
CCGTGGTCGGCCATCCAGCCCTCGTTCACCTCGAGGACGTACTGCCCCACCCCGGAGTATTCCTGCGACGCACCGTCTTCATCTGGACCGGGTTCCGGTGCCTCGTGGATGACCGTGATCGTCCCGTTCGGCGCGATGAAGACGATGTCGATGCCGAAGGACATGTTCCGCATCACGTAGGTGTACTCGCCCGGCTCGTCGTGGACGAACAGCATCCCGCGGTCCGCCGGGAGCTCGTCGGTCTCGCTGAGGCCGACGTACCGCTTCGAGAAGGTGTCGGCGACGGCCGCCTCGACGTGGCCGAGCTCCTCGCCGGACTCGCCGTCCACGGCAGTGACTGTCACGTGCTCGTAGCCGGTCGCCGCCTCGAGGTCGTCAGCACCGTCCCCGTCGGCGGCCGTCGCGTCGTAGCCGCCGAGGAACGGGGCGACGGCGCCGCTCGCGAACGCGGCGTATCCCACCAGCGCCACGATGGCGATCGCGACGACGGCGTAGCCCGGCCACCGGAGGTCCATCGTCCCTGTGGAGGTCCCTGGCGGCGAAAAGGCTGGCGCACGGCGAGCGACCCCCGGTCACTCCGGGAGCTCGAACTCGAGGCGGTCGCCCTCCTCGACGCCGTGGTCGGCCATCCACCCCTTGTTCACCTCGAGGACGTACTGCCCTTCCCCGGTGTATCCCTGGGAGGCGCCGTCCTCGTCGGATCCGGGCTCGGGCGCCTCGTGGATGACCGTGATCGTGCCGTCGGCGTCCGCGAACACGATGTCGATGCCGAACGACATGTTCCGCATCACGTAGGTGTACTCGCCAGGCTCGTCGTGGACGAACAGCATCCCGCGATCCGGCGGCAGCACGTCCGTCTCGCTGAGGCCCGTCACCATCAGCTCGCGGGTGTCGGCGATGGCGACCTCGACGCGCCCGAGCTCCTCGCCGGTCTCCCCGTCGACCACCGTGACCGTGGTCTGGTCGTACCCGGTGTGGACCTCGGGAGAGGGTGTCGCCGTGGGCTCCGGCGTCGGCGACGAAGATGGCGACGGCGACGGTGTCGATGTCGGTGTCGCCGTCGGCTCCCCCGCCTGACCACCGAAGGGCAGGCCTGCGCCCCCGACGACGCCGTAGAGCGCAACGATAGCGACGGCGGCGACGGCCACGACGGCGACGATCGCGATGCCCTGCCGGGCGTTCGAGGGGATCACGGTCTCCGACTCCGGGCCCGACCGGCCTAAGCGTTCGGACGCGGAGGGCAAGGGTTAACCTCCCGGGACGATTCCCACCGACTGCGGGCGCGTGGTCTACTGGCTATGACGCGTCCCTTACAAGGACGAGAAGATGGTTCGAATCCATCCGTGCCCATGGATACACACGGTTCGAATCTCACCTCGTTTCTCGCAGCTTTTGACGGCCATCATCGCCCCGGAGAGCGTCTCGGTCGCAGCCTGTGAGAGATACTCCTGGTTCGGTCGACCGGGAAGGTGCACGTTCAGCATCACGCCGACCGCGTCGCCATTTCTGACAGTTCCCGTGCCACAGTCGAACCGATCGGTCAGCCCGGATCCCGAACCAGCAGTTCCGTACGGATAGCGAGGGATTTTCCGTGCCGCACGACTGCTGAGTACCACATGAACGTCCCCGAAACCGGAGGGGAGGCGGAGACCGTCGGGCTCGTGACCGGCGGCCACTTCCTGTCTCACTTCTACCTCCTCACGTTTCCGCCGCTGTTTCCCCTGTTGCGCTCGGAGTTCGCCCTCAGCAACGCTCAGCTGGGGCTGTTGGTCTCCGTGATCTCCGTCGCGATGCTGCTGCAGGTGTTCGTCGGGGATCTCGTCGACCGCGTGGGGGCGAAACGGGTGTTCGTCTTCGGCGTCGCCACCACCTCGATCGGCGTGTTACTCGCGGGGACGGCGACGTCGTATCTCGCCTTACTCGCGTTCGCGACGATCTCCGGGATCGGTCAGTCGACGTTCCACCCGGCCGACTATCCGCTCGTGGAGATCGTCAGCGACCCAGATCGGGTGGGCAAGAACTTCAGTATCCACACGTTCGGCGGGTACGTGGGATTCGCGGCAGCGCCGCTGGTGGTAGGCACGCTCGGTATCGGGTACGGGTGGCGAACGGCGCTTCTCGTCGTCGGCGGCGTCGGGGTCGCCTACGCGATCCTCGCGGCGCTGACGCTCCGACCGGTCTACCGGGCGAACATGGAGCGCCTCGAGACGCGCTCGGGATCGAGCGGGTCGAATCTCCGAGCGACACTTCTTCGCCCCGAGATCCTGATCATGGCCGCGTTCTTCGGCGTCTTCGCGATGGCGGGAGGGGGTATCCGGACGTTCACGCCGATCCTCGCTATCGACGGCTTCCGCCTCTCGGAGACCGTCGGGAACACCGGGTTGTCGGTCTTCTTCGCGATGACCGCCGTCGCGGTCCTCGCCGGCGGCATCCTCGCGGATCGATACGACCCTCGGTACGTCATCACCGCGGCCACCGCGACCGCGGCGACCACGGTCTTCGTCACGGTCGGTGGGGTTCTGCCGATCGGTTCGATCCCGTTCGTCGCCCTGTTCGGAATCGCCGGCGGCGCCTACGGGCTGGTCTTCGCGTCCCGCGATCGGCTCGTGAGCACCTACTCGGCCAGCGGGTCGACGGGACGGAGCTTCGGGTTCGTCTTCGCCGTGAGTTCAGTGGGCTCGCTGATCAGTCCGGTGCTGCTAGGCGTGGTGATCGACGTCTCCACCGCCGCGCTCGCGTTCGTCCTGATCGGGGGATTCTTCCTCCTGTCAGGGCTGGTCGTCCTCGCGATCGACGTCGGACGACCGCCGCTGGTTGCGCGCCTCCGAAAGCCGAGCGAGTGACGAGATTCCCGACTCGAGGCACCGAGAACAGGCGGAGGACTCGTACCCGCCTCGTGGACGTGCCGGCGAGATCCACTTCTGCGATATCGTCCTCCGCCAATGGAGGTGTGGTGGATCGACGCGTCGCCGGCGGTTCGCATCGCCGGAAGGACAAGGCCTATCCCGCCGTATCTCGGACCGTCGGTAATGTCAGGACGTGCAGGATCCGACTGCCCGGAGTGCGGCGGCCAGCTGGTCTCGGAGGACGGCGGGTTGACCTACGTCTGTCGCAACTGCGGCCAGGAGTTCGACTCGGCGGACGTCTTCCTCATCTAGGCCGACGATCCTGAGCTCACCGTGGATGCGCCGGTCACGTGGGCGTCTTCGAGCGGCCGTACCCAGGCAGGGCGGCGGCTTCCGAAACCCTTTTTGACTGGCTGGGCCTCGATGCTGGTGCGGGCCGCCTTAGCTCAGACTGGGAGAGCACTCGACTGAAGATCGAGCTGTCCCCGGTTCAAATCCGGGAGGCGGCATGATTTCTCCGCGAACCGACGAGGGAGCGACGCGACCGAGTCCGTGAGCGGGAAATCTGCTCCCGACCGCGATTTGAACCCTGGAAGTCGCAGACCCGGGAGCGTAGCGAACGGAGTGAGCGAGCACCCCGGACCGTCTT
>SLIW01000439.1 GCA_007135435.1 Natronomonas sp. | reverse complement strand
CCGGAACCGGAACCGGAACCAGAACCGGAGCCCTCCACCTCGGCGGCGGATCTCCCGGTGGTCGGTGTGCCCGACTCCGGCGGCGACTCCGCCCAGTCGTACCGCATGACGAGGTCGTCCACGTCGATCTCGTCGGCGAGGTGCTGGACGAGCTCGTCCCGCTCGAGGTCCCCGAACTGCTCGAGTTCGTAGGACTTCACGGTGACCGGCGACGACTCGCCGTTCCGGACGCGCTCCTGGAGCTTCATGACGCCGTAGACGAGCGCCTCCGGCCGTGGGGGACAGCCGGGCACCTGGATGTCGACGGGGATGATCTCCTCGGCGCCCTTCACGACGTTGTAGCCCTCGTGGAACGGGCCCCCGGAGGCGGTGCAGTTGCCCATCCCGACGACGAACTTGGGCTCGGGCATCTGGTCGTAGACCCGCTTGAGCCGTGGGCCGAACTTCGAGACGATGGTCCCGGGGACGATGATGACGTCCGCCTGCCGCGGCGACGCCCGGGGGACGCCCGCGCCGAAGCGGTCGAGGTCGTGCTTGATGGCGTAGGTGTGCATCATCTCGATGCTGCAGCAGGCGATCCCGAACTGCAGCATGAACATCGAGTTGCCCCGCGCCCAGTTCATGAACTGGTCGAGCTTCGTCAGGATGAACGGGGTGGTGCCGAACGCCTCGCGGAGCCGCGAGTTGAACCGCTCGTCGACGCCGCCGCCCATCCGGGCCGCCTGGGTCGAGGCGAGGTCGTCGGATCGGCCGTTGGTGTGGTCGTCGGTCCGGCCGTTGGTGTGGTCGTCGGTCATGGTTGGGGTCTCAGAGTTCGCTCCGCATCGGCGCGCGGTCGCTCCTGGCCCACTGGATCGCGCCGGTGCGCCAGGCCCACACGAGGCCGACGAGCAGGATGGCGAGGAAGACGAGCATCGGTCCGAGCACCGACGCGAGGCCGAACTCGGCGACCGCGTCGCTGTAGATCAGCGCCCACGGGAAGATGAGCACCGTCTCGATGTCGAAGACGACGAACAGCAGCGCGATCATGTAGTACTGGATGTTGAAGCGGATGCGCGTGTCGCCGGTCGGGACCTCGCCGGACTCGTAGACGGCCCGCTTGCCCTGCTCGGGCACGCTGGGACGCAGCAGGGCGGAGGCGACGATCATCGAGATGGGGATCGCCAGCCCCACCAGCGCGAGCGCACCGACGGCGATCCAAGGGTTGCTCATCGGTGGTGTATCGCTCAAAGGTTCGAACAGCGGCTACATAAGAATTGTTGACTTCCCCTCGGGTGGTTCCCGGACGGACCCCGCGACGACGGGGTAGGCACGCACACACTCACCGGTCGACGGCCTCCCGGAACCGCACGCACCTACTCACCGGTCGGCCGACTCCCGGAACCGCTCGGTCCCCTCACGGTGGAGGCGTTTCGAGACCGCGCCCACCTCGTCCTGCAGCGCATCGTGGTACGCCTCGAGGCGCTCGTCGAGCTCCGGGTGGGCACGGGCGAGCACCTGTACGGCCGACAGCGCGGCGTTGAACGACTTCCCCGCGTCGACGGCCACGATGGGCGCGCCCGTCGGCATCCCGATGACCGAGTCCACCGACTTCTCCTGGACGGGCACGCCGATCACGGGCAGCGGGTAGGCGATCGAGGCGGTCATGTTCGGCAGGTCCGCGGACTTGCCACCGGCACCCGCGATCACCACGTCCAGCCCGCGCGCCCGCGCGGTCTCGGCGTAGGCGTACATCAGCCCCGGCGTGCGGTGGGCCGAGACGACGTACGTCTCGAAGGTGAACCGCGCATCCGGCGGGTCGTCGTAGTCGGTGACCTCCGCGAACCCCAGTTCCGTCAGCGCCTCGTAGGCGCCGTACATCGTCTCCAGGTCCGAGTCGGATCCCATGACGATCCCGACCTCCGGCGTCTCCTCCGGGTCGCGGTCCCGGCGGGCCTCGGCCTCGAACAGGTCGACGAGGTCCTGGACCTCCTGCGAGCGGGTCATGTACTCGCCCTGCCGGGCGCGGACGGCTTTGTCGTTGTGGTGTGTCGCGTGCTACGGGTCGGTCGTCGCTGTAGTCTGCGGGCCCATTGGTGTGCAGGTCCTGTGGTGTGCGGGCACTGTGGTGTGAGGGCTCCTGTCGTATGTGGGATCGGTGTGAGTTTCGCGGTCGTTCTCGTTTCCCGGTTGCGTGTCGTGTCGTGCCGTGTCGTGTCGTGGGTGACTACCCCGTCCGAGGTCCCGGTTTCATCGAGACCCAGTGTCGCGCGAGGGATCATCACCGTGTGAGCTGTCCCTCGTGTAAGGTGTGCTTGGTAACGGGCGCACAGCGATTCACCCGGATGACGGCTCCACGTGACGCTCGATAGACACCACCGTGTCCCTCCCGGACGGCGCGGATGTATGTCCACGTGCACACCTCGATGGATCAGTCACGTCGTCGGGGACGGGTGAGTCAGGCCGGCGGGGAACGACGTGGTTCGTCCTCGAGTACGGCCATCATACTTCGGGTAAGCTCATCGAAAGTATCGCTTGAGTGTTGGAGTCCCCGGATTCCGTATCGAAACGAGGTCGTCTTCGGGTCCGATTTCACGGAGAAGTAAGGGCAGCTTCCTCGATCGTTCGGAGTGTTATAACAAAGCAGATACTTTCGCTGCGGTGCGTATGGTTCGGGATACCGACGGAGGTGCGACGAGGTATGGTCTGCCAATCGTCGCGAGCGTCGTGCTCGTCTTGTTGCTCGCAGCGGTGGCGATCGCTGGCCTGGGCGCGGCGGGTGCGCCCGCATTGATAAGCTCGGACAACGGGTCAGATGCCACGTCCACGGGGGCGGAGGCGACACCGGAGGTGGCGGCCACCGAGACGCCGACCACGACGCCGGAAGCGACGACGACACCGCCCGGGTCTGACGCGGAGTCGTCGGACGCGAGTAGTGACGAGTCGTCGCCCGAAACGGCAGCGAGCGACGAGTCGTCCTCCGACGATCGGGCGAACGAGACGGGCGAGTCGGACAGTGCTGGTTCGGAGGGGGTCGGTGACGACCCATCGGACCGATCCAGTTCCCCAGCGGACGCCGTCACCTTCGTCGACTGCGAGACGATCGAGATCCACGGCGCGTTCGACGAAGTCGAGGTGGGCTCGACGATGTACGCGTCCGACGGCGTCGACACGGAGATCAGGACGTACAGCGACGTCACCGACGAGACCCTCGAGGACGTCGCCTGGGAGGGCGTCGGCGGGTACGTCATCGACGAGGTGACCCTCCTGGACGACGGGGACGTCTCGACCGTGACGAACCCCGAGATCGAGTCGTGCCTGGCGGAGATCCGCCCCGAGCGGCCGACCGTCGAGTTCGTCGACGCCGAGGCGACCGGCGACGGCGAGATCGAGGCCATCTTCGCGTACGACAACCCGAACGACGCGACGCTGACCCCGGGAGCGGCCTTCACGGCCGGGACGACCGACGACTACCCACCGACCGCGATGGAACCGGGCCAGCAGACCTTCAGCGTCACCTGG
>SLIW01000208.1 GCA_007135435.1 Natronomonas sp. | reverse complement strand
GTCCCTGGAAGCGTCGATCCAGTCCGATTCACGGGGTGGTGAACGGTTCCCCGCCGCATTCGTTCGGTCATCCACCAGTGCCTGTGGGCGGAACTGGCGGTCGGCCTAACAGCGCATCGCTGTCTGCTATCGGTTTCGCCGTCACGAGCACGGGGAACCAGCGTCGCACGCTGACGTGTGGCTATCGGTGGAGTGCGACGATCGGTGGAGTGCGACGATCGGTGGAGTGCGACGATCGGTGGAGTGCGACGATCGCTGGCGAGTGGTGAGCGGTGGCGTGTGGCGAGCGCTGGGGTACGATTATCGCTGGAAAGGGGCGACGCCGAGGCTGCGTGTCAGAACTGTTTGAGGTTCTGCAGGTCGTGCTCGGTCCGGGCGAACTCCGAGAGGCGCCGGCTGGCGTGACAGCCGGGGCAGTGGTACGTACGGGACGGCTCGGGGAGGTCGGCGGGCGACGTCTGCCAGTGCTTGCCGCACTCGGGACACAACAGTCTCACGTACGTCTCCATGAGACGGTCATCGGCGGGCACGGATGAAAACCTTTGTCACGATTCACCGGGGTCACGTATCTCACCTGATCGCACCGACACACCCTCCGGCCGCCGAGTGACGCTCGCTGTGGTACCGCGCGACACTAACTGGAGCGCAGAGAGTGCTCCCAGTCTTCCCGGAGGCTCCCAGCCGTCCCGGAGGCTCCCAGCCGACCCGCTATACGAAGGCAGCTGGCGGGACGTCCGCCCGCGGAATAAGCGGTGAAGGTAATCGACGATAGGATCGAAAAACGAGCGACGTGGCGTGGGTCGAACCGGGACCCCCGGGGCCTCGAACCTCGGTCGTGCGCTACGCGGTGACGACCTCGCCGGCCTCGAGCAGCTCCTTGTAGCGGTTGCGGATGGTGACCTCGGAGATGTCCGCCACCTCGCTGACCTGGCTCTGGGTGACCTTCTCGTTGCAGAGCAGGGCGGAGGCGTAGACCGCGGCCGCGGCGAGGCCGACCGGGGACTTCCCCGAGAGGATGCCGTCCTGGCGGGCCGCCTCGATGAGGTCGCGCGCGCGGCGCTCGACCTCGTCGCTCAGCTCGAGGTCGCTGGCGAACCGCGGGATGTAGCTCTCGGGGTCGGCGGGCTTGACCTCGAGGTTGAGCTCCCGGATGATGTAGCGGTAGGTCCGGGTCAGCTCCATCTTGTCGACGCGGGAGACGCGCTCGACCTCGTCGAGACTCCGCGGGACGCCGGCCTGTCGGGCGGCGGCGTAGAGCGCGGCCGTGGAGACGCCCTCGATGGAGCGTCCCGGCAGGAGGTCGTCGGCGAGCGCGCGGCGGTAGATGACGCTGGCGGTCTCGCGGACGTTCTCCGGCAGCCCCAGCGCGGAGGCCATCCGGTCGATCTCGCCGAGGGCCTGCTTGAGGTTGCGCTCCTTGGAGTCGCGGGTGCGGAACCGCTCGTTCCAGGTGCGGAGCCGCTGCATCTTCTGGCGCTGGCGGCTCGACAGGGAGTTGCCGTAGGCGTCCTTGTCCTGCCAGCCGATGTTGGTCGACAGCCCCTTGTCGTGCATCATCTTGGTCGTCGGGGCGCCGACGCGGGACTTCGAGTCCTTCTCCGCCGAGTCGAACGCGCGCCACTCCGGCCCGCGGTCGATCTCGTCCTCCTCGACGACGAGACCGCACTCGGTGCAGACGGTCTCGCCGTGCTCGGTGTCGGCCTCGAGGCGGGCGCTGCACTCGGGACAGACGGACTCGTCCTCGCGTGCGCTTCGCTGGTCGGCCTGCTCGGTGGCCTCGGTTCGCTGTTCCTCCGTATAGGTTCGGATACTGGTGTCGCTCATGATTGGTGGGTTACCCTCGCCTCCGGGGGCGGCAGAACCGAAGAAATCCCGGGGGCGAGTTGCTAACAGTACGTAAGTCCGAAAACTACTTAAACCTTCCGGTCACGAACCGCCGGGAACGGCCGAATTCGGGCGTCTGACGGAGTACTCCATGTTACCGCGTGACGTGTGACAACGGCTATCTAACACTAATGTGTATTAAAAATTGTCATCGTCGAGTAGATTGCCGGAGGATCAGCGGACGGGTCGGACGTGGTCGCTGTTACAACGTCCACGAGCGGTCGGTGGCGATCGCGACGGGCGTTCGGTGACCCTCGCGGCCGTTGGACGAAGACGGTACAGCGCAGGCCCGGTCCTCGCTATCAGTCCCAGGTGACCCAGGTGAGGAACGCCAGGCCGACGAACTGGAGCACCCGAAGGGTCGCCAGCGCCACCTGCGCCGAGTAGGGGACCATCTCCTCCTGGTGGATCCACCAGCTGAGCGTCGGATCGAGCATGAAGAAGTAGGCCGCCATGAGGTTCTCGCCCAGGAGGAACGCACAGAACATCACGAGCCCGAGGGTGTGCTTCGAGCGGAGGCGCCACCAGTTGCGCCCCCAGACGAACAGCAGCACCCCGAGCAGCAGGATGTTCAGGACCGTGAACACCAGGACGACGCTGACGAGCACTATACCACCCCTTCCCGGGTACCCGGCAAATACTCTTTCCCAAATTGTGCCATAGTGGGGGCTCGGCCTCCGACCGCCGCGACCGCCGCGACCGCCGCGACCGCTCCAGACAGGTCCGTTCCGTTCGTCATCGTCAGGTCACCTTCCCCAGGATCTCCTCCACCGTGTCCCAGTGGACGCGGGCGGCCTCGCTCGGCAGGTACACCTTCCCGTAGTCGTCGCCGCTATCCGTGACGACGCCGTTCTCCTCGAGGACCCGGAGGTGGTGGCGGACCGTCTTGTAGTCGAGGTCCAAATCCTCCGCGAGCTGGTTGGCGTTCCGTGGCCGCTCGTCCAGCGCCCGGAGGATGCGCGCACGGTTGGCGCCGCCCCGGGTCCCGGAGAGGACATACCACAGGGCCGCCTCCATTGACGCCCTCCACTCGACCGGCGCATGTAAAGCAGTGGGTCCGACGGGGTCATACGGGGGTCCGACGGGGCGCCGTCGACGGCTCAGACGGTGAAGAGGTGCCCCTCGCGGGGGACGTCGAAGAGGCCGATGCGAGCGCCGGCGTCCAGCCACCCGTGGCCGTACGAGAACGCGGCCAGCGCGTTGACGAGGTCGTCCTCGGCTCGGAAGTGCCGGCCGTCGGCCAGGTACGCCTCGGCCATCTCCTCGCACTCGAGGGCGGCGTCGTACAGCGGGGTGTGCTCCGGCGGGGCTCGTTCGATCGACTCCAGCGCCTCGGCAAGGAGCTCCTCGTAGCGATCGGTCTTCTCCTCGATGTCGGGGCTCATACCGGAGGCTCGACGTCCCGGGACAAAAGGGGCGGTGTCGAAGGTTCGGTTTCTCCATTATATGATAAAAGATCGTGGCACTGGAGTTTTCGAAAAGTAACGATCGAGTGGGTACGGAACTGGATGTAGAGCCAACGTCCGAGACTACTAACGCCGTGCTTCCGTAGGGAGAACCACCGAAAGTATACGGTCGGCGGTTGTACCAGGTCTCTCTCGCGACGAGGCGAGCGACGCGTCAGCGCGCTC
>SLIW01000252.1 GCA_007135435.1 Natronomonas sp. | reverse complement strand
GGTGGTGATACGGTGGGAATGCGGGGTTGATACGATGGTAATACGAATGTAATACGATGGTGATACGCTGGGGTACGGTGGGGGTACGGTGGGAACCGGTGGGGTGCGGTGGGTGCCGGGAGGGACCGGTGGGACCGGTGGGGATCGGAGGGGATGCGGGGGGATGCGGTGAGTATCCGTGGCCCCCGACCAGCTGACGATCTGAACGCGTCCAGTCGAACGGGGCTCAGGGACCCACCCGTCCGCTACGCTCGCCGGGACCGGGAGATTTTATGGCACCCGGCCACGCAGGGGTCGTCATGGAGTGGACGAAACCCCTGTCGGTCGCGATGGTCGTCCTCGTCGGGTTGCTCGTCGTCGGCTCGGCGATCGAGCTGCTCCGGACGACCTTCGGCGCCGGCGACGCTGTCGCCGCCTCCGTCGTGACGATGGGGCTCGTCGCCATCGCTCTCCTCGCGGCGATCGTGGTCGGTGCCCGGAGCAGGCGGTGGTTGCAGAACCCCGACCACTACTGGTAGCGTCTGGGAGCGTATCGTCGTGGGCTCGCTCCGGTCAGGAGTTGATCGTCGAGATCGCCGTCGACCGCTCGGTGGCGGCGATCGCGAGGACGTAGATGGCGATGGCCACGAGGACGATCGAACCGCCGGCGGGCAGTCCCTGCCAGACGGAGAACGCGAACCCACAGAGGACGGCGATCTGGCCGAAGATGACCGAGAGGTAGAGCGTCTCCCGGAAGCTGTGGGAGACCTGGGAGGCGGCCGCGACGGGCACGACGAGCATCGCGGCGACGAGGATGACCCCGAGGATCTGCATCGCGCCGACGACCACCACCGCGGTCATGACGACGAGGAGGGTGTTGTAGGCCGTGACGTTCAGCTGGGCGACCCTGGCGGCCTGCTCGTCGAAGGTGATGAACAGCAGCTGCTTGTAGGTGAGCGCGACGACCGCGACGACGGCGATGCTGAGGATCGCCATGAGCCGCGCCCCCTCGACGGTGACGACGGCGATGCTCCCGAAGAGGAACCCCTCGACGTCGACCGCGATGGCCATGAAGCCCCGGCCCCAGCTGATGAGGAGCGTCCCGACGGCGAAGCTCCCCGAGAGCATGATGGCGATCGGCACGTCGCCGTAGGTGCTGGTCCGGTCCGCGAGCCACTGGACGCACAGGGCACCGAGGATCCCGACGAGCAGTGCGACGACGAGGAGCGACCCGGTCCAGCCGGTCAGCGCGATGAACAGCAGGCCGACGGCCACGCCGGCGAAGGCGGTGTGTGCGAGGGTCTCCCCGATGAGGGCCATCTCGCGGTGGACGAGGAACGCCCCGACCAGCGGCGCCACGACGCCGATGAAGACGCCCGTCGCCAGCGACTGCCACATGAAGGGGTGCCGGAAGACGTTCGTGCCGAGGAGGTGGTCGAGCAGCCGGCCACCCGACCGGAACTCGGCGTACAGCCCGCTCGCGTACGGGAGGTCCTGGAGCGCGTACAGCGTGATGAACCCCAGCATGACGGCGGCGAGGACGGCGGTGACCGCCAGCCCGGCCAGCTCGGCGGCGTGGCGCGGCGAGTCGAGCCGTCGTCCGACGAGCGTCGGGCGGTGCGTTCTGGCCATCGGCCTCAGTGGTGGTGGTGGAGGACGCGGCCGCCCGTCCCGTAGGCCTCCGCGAGCGCGTCGCTCTCGACGAACGACTCGGTGTCGCCGTGGTGGAACAGCTCGGTGTTGAGACAGGCGATGCGGTCGGCGCGGTCCGTGACGACGCCGATGTCGTGCTCGATGAGGACGATCGTGATGCCGCGGTCGTTGAGCGAGTCGAGCAGCCGGTAGAAGGCGTCGCGGGACTCGGCGTCGACGCCCACGGTCGGCTCGTCGAGCGCCAGGAGGTCGGCCTCGCTGGCCAGCGCGCGGGCGATGTAGACGCGCTGCTGCTGGCCGCCGGAGAGCTGGCTGACCCGGCGGTCGGCCAGCTCGGCGATCCCGACGGTCTCAAGCGCCTCGGCGACGATCTCGCGGTCCTCCTCGCGGAGCCGCGAGAGGCCGACGTGGGCGAAGCGGCCCATCCGGACCGCCTCGCGGACCGTGACCGGCATCGTCCCCGCGCGGGTGGTGGCCTTCTGGGAGACGTAGCCGATCCGCTCGCCCTCCTCGAACGCGTCGACGGGCTCGCCGAACAGCCGGATCGACCCCGCGTCGGGCTCGAGCAGCCCGAGCATCAGGTGGAGGAGCGTGGTCTTCCCCGAGCCGTTGGGGCCGACGAGGCCGAGGAAGTCCCCCGCCTCGATGGAGAGTGAGATGTCGCGGACGGCCGGCTGTTCGCCGTAGGCGAACGTGACGTCCTCGACCTCGACGACGGGGGGCACGGTCTCGCTTGCGTCCCGGACGTGATGAGGTTTTGCACTGGTCCCGGCGGATTCGCGGCTGACGCCCCCAGCGACACCAGTTGACGTCATTCTGCCCCGAGGGCCGCCCGGAGGGCGGGGATGGTGACCTCCTCGACCTGTTCGATGTAGCCCCACCCCTGGTCGTTCCACTCCTGGGTCGTCGCCTCGGCAGGCGTGATCGGCACCATCTCCGTCGCGGTGCTGTTCTCGACGATGGTCTCCGCCAGCGGCGGCGCCGAGCCGTCGGCGGTCTCGAAGGGGTCGTAGAGGACGGTCTCGATGCCGTTCTCGTCGACGACGTCGATGGTGTCGGCGATGTCCTCCTGGCTCGGCGAGTCGTCCGGCGAGACCCCCGTCGGGGTGTGGAGCTCGAACCCGTAGCGCTCCTCGATGTACTGGAAGGAGTCGTGGCCCGCCAGCACGCCGACGTCGTGGCTGGCCTCGGCGACGAGTTCTTCGTAGGCCTCGTCGAGCGCCGCGAGGCGTTCGGCGTAGGCGGCGGCGTTGTCGGCGTACGTGTCGGCGTTGTCCGGGTCCGCCTCCGAGAGCCCGTCGGCGATCGTCTCGACGATCTCCTGGGCGAGGACGGGGTCGACCCAGACGTGGGGGTCGGCGAACTCGGGGCGCGTCGTCGCGTCGTCGACCTCCTCGACGATCTCGGCGTCGATCGGTGGGGCCTCCCACTCGGCGTGGCCGTCGTGGTAGAGGCCGAAGACGACCGAGACGCGGCCGGTGGCCTCGCCGTGGAGGTGGACGTGGTCGCCGTGGCTCTCGACGCTGGCCTCGCCATCGGAACCCTCCTCGACACGGGCGTCGAACTGGTACTCCTCGTCGGTCCCGAGGGGAATCTCCTCGCCGTCGGCGTCGTGGAAGATCGCCCCGAGCGAGACGTAGTCGCCGTGTTCCACCTGCGGCAGCCCGCCGTGCCAGTGATCGCCGTGAACGTCCGCGACGACCGCGTCGCGCTCCCGGTCGACGATCTCCATCTCCGAGACCTTGCCATCGTCGTCGTGGTGGTGGTCGTCGTGGTCGTCGTCGTGGTGATGGTCGTCGTGATCGTCGTCGTGGTGGTGGTCGTCGTGATCGTCGCCGTGGTGATGGTCGTCGTCGTCGTCGTCGTCGTCGTCGTGGTGATGGTCGT
>SLIW01000547.1 GCA_007135435.1 Natronomonas sp. | reverse complement strand
CTCGCCGCACTGCTCGCCGGGGTCGCCCTTCTCGAGTGGTGGTTCCGCGATCGTCGCGGCGAGTACGACGATGACGACGATGGCGACGGCGGAGACGGAGACGGAGACGGAGGCGACGGAGAGGGCCAAGAGGAACCCGACCGCGAGAGCGGGTTCTCGCTCGAGGGAGGACTGTTCGGCGATCGAGTATAGGCCCTCTCAGTCCGGCGATCCCGGACGACCGGTAATCCCGACCGACCGGCGATCCCGGACGACCGGCGATCCCGACCGAGCGAAGGGCCTACCGGTTCAACGTGTGGGTCGCCTCGCCGCGAGCGTTCGCCGCCGCCTCGGCGACCGCCTCCGAGAGCGTGGGGTGGGTGTGAATGGTCGCCGCGACGTCCTCGAGCTGGGCGCCCATCTCGATGGCGAGGCCGACCTCGGCGATCAGCTCGGACGCCTCCGGACCGACGATCTGCGCGCCGAGAATGAACTCGGAGTCGGCGTCGGCGACGATCCGGACGAACCCGTCGCGCTCGCCGAGGGTGAGCGCTCGCCCGGAGGCGCGCATCGGCATCTCGCCGACGAGGGGATCGAATCCCTCCGCCTCCGCCTCCTCGGCGGTCATCCCGACGGTGCCGATCTCCGGGTCGGTGAAGACCGCCGCGGGCACTGCCTGGTGGTCCAGGGCGGCTGGCTCGCCGGCGATGACGTCGGCGGCGACGTGGCCCTCCCGGTACGCCTTGTGGGCGAGCATCGGCTCGCCGGCGACGTCGCCGACCGCGAAGACGTGCTCGACGTCGGTCCGGGCCTGGTGGTCGGTCTCGAGGAAGCCGTCCTCGTTCGGCTCGAGACCGATCGCCTCCAGGTTGACCGTGTCGGTGACCGGTCGGCGGCCGACGGCGACGAGTACCTTCTCGGCGGTGTACTCGTGGGTCTCGCCGTCCTCGTCCTCGGTGGTGACGAAGGCGTCAGAGCCGGTGTCCTCCCACCCCTGGGCGGCCTCGCCGAAGCTGAACGAGATGCCCAGCGACTCGGCGCGCTCGCGGACGACCTCCGCGACGTCGTCCTCGTAGCCCGGCAGGACGTCGTCGAGCATCTCGACGACCGTGACCTCGGTGCCGAGCTTGGCGAAGACGGTCGACAGCTCCATCCCGATGTACCCCGCGCCCACGACCAGCAGCGACTCCGGGACGGCCTCGAGGTCGAGCGCCTCCGCCGACGAGAGGATCCGCTCGCCGTCGAACTCGAAGCCCGGCAGCTCGATGGGCCGGCTCCCGGTGGCGATCACGGCGTGCTCGAACTCGATGGATTCCGCGCCCTGGCCCTCGCCGCCGTGGGCCACCCGGGCGGTGTGCTCGTCGGCGAACTCCGCCGTCCCCGGGACGAGGTTGACGCCGTTGGCCTTGCACAGCTGCTCGACGCCCCCGGTCAGCCGGTCGACGATGCCGTCCTTCCAGCCGACCATCCCCTGGAGGTCCACCGCGGGGTCTGCGTGGACCCCCATCTCCTCGGCCTCCCTGGCGTGGTGGGCCACGTCCGTCGCGTGGATGAGCGCCTTCGAGGGGATGCACCCGCGGTTCAGACAGACGCCGCCGTAGTTGTCCTTCTCCACGAGCGTGACGTCCACGTCGAGCTGTCCGGCGCGGATGGCGGCCACGTAGCCGCCCGGCCCGCCGCCGATCACCAGTACGTCCGTCCCTGTCGAGATGTCTCCGACGACCATCGCTTACCTGGGCTGTCGACGGCGAGGGTTAAAAGAGGGCAGGAATTGCCACCACCGGCGGGTTTGGCGTGGGACCACCCCCAGCGGGGGATCCGAGGAGATCGTCGGCTCGCCGCATCGTACGGGACGGGGGGTTTCGAGGCGATCCAGTCGAACGGGTGAACTAATGGGTGGGGAGCTGGATCGGGGACCCGACGCTCGTATACGTCACCTCCGCATACCACCTGCAACCGGACGATGTCCCGAACGAACGAGTACCACAACTACCCCTCTCGGGTAGTTTGAACGCCTAACTCGGCAGTCATCATCCACGTCGACACCGACACTCGTGGGAGAGTAGCGCGAAGTGCTTGACGTAGTCGTGGATACTCACCGAGAGTTCGAACATCGCATCGGCTTGCTGTGCGGCCGCGACCGTGTCGCGGTAGTACGCCGCCGCGCGGTTGTCCCGATACAGTTGCTTCAGTCGTCGCGCAGTCTCTTCTGCGACCAGACCGAGTTCGGCGCCGCGGTCGTAGGCACGGTCGTGACCCTCGCGGAAGTCGTCGATCGAGTCGTTCGAGGCGTTGAGCGCGTAGAACTCGAAGGTGCGTTCGACGGCCGCGAAGGACATCTCGATCACGCTGGTGTGATAGCCGTCGTGGTCGCGGAGCAGGCGACACGCGTCGAGCAGGCGGCAGGCCTTTCGGAGTTGAATAACGTCCGCATCGTGTGCGTGGGGGTCGAGACCTTCCTCGTAGTCGGGACGGCCCAGCTGGCCAGCGAATGCGTCTTCCGTACGCGAGAGCGCCCCGACGACGTCGTCGGGCTCGTCAGGCATCGCTCATCACCTCGTGCTTGAGATCGCGGAGGGTGTCGCTATCGACGAGCGTAATCGCGTCGGCGAACACGTCTTGGAGACCGTCACCGTGCGCACTCGCCGATCGGGGCGTCTCGACGAGGATCTGGAACTCGTAGCGATCGCCGTCGAATCGCTTCTGGCCGAGTTCCTTCGCGAGTTCGTTGGCGCGGTGCTGGTCGACGTGGTCGTCGGCGAGCAGCCAGAGGTCGATGTCGCTCTGCCGGTCGGCCTGACCGCGGGCGACGCCCCCGAATACGAGGATGCCCTCGGTATCCCCGAGTTCGTCGCGTATCCGGTCGAGCGCCGCACGGACGGGCGGGTGGAACTCCGGCTGAGGTATGCGCAAGACGGGATCGTCGGGTTTCGTCACGCGGGAACGGTTGACACCGACGAGCCGGCGGTTGCCCTCGGTTTCGACCACGACTACGGCGTTGGCTTCGAGGACGTCGACGGCCCGCTTGACCGACTGGGCTGCGTTGTCGGTGAGCCGGGCGAGTTTGCGAATCGTGAACTGCTCGTAGGGATTGTCGACCAACAGCCGGAGGAGGTCGTCGGTAGCCGTGTGACGGAACAGGTCGGGATCCGGTGCTGGAACCGGTAGCCCCACAGTGGCCTGTTCCGTCCTCTCGACGGCACCGTTTTGTCTCGCCATGCGTTACGCGTACCGTTTAGCGAGACAATAATCTTCTGGTGGTACAGCTAGAGTGCCGTTCGTGGCCGCTGAGTTTCCGCGACAGTCACTCCTATCCGATGTCCCTTTCCGCCTCTACGGGCTACGTACTCGTATGAACACAGATTCGCCCGCAGTTTCCACGAGGAACGCCTGGGGGGATCTGGTGGGGCGCCCATGACACGTCGAGACGAGTACTACAACTACCCCTCCCGGCCTGTTTGACCTACTAACTACTCACAGCACGTCCCATCCAGCACGGTATCAGCGTCGCGGGCACGGATAAAGACTAATACGTTTCGATACAAATTGATATACGATGCCGATTCCAGATGACGAGTTCCGGACGATCGACGAGGATACACCGGCCATAGACCTCGCGTCCGACACGACGCAGGGGAAGATCTATCGATTCCTCCTCGAGAACGCAGACAGGGCGTTCCGCCAGCGTGAGATCGTCGACGCGGTCGACGTGCCTCGGGGGAGCGTCGGGCCGACGCTCAAGCGCTTCGAAGAGCGAGGGCTGGTCGAGCATCGCAGCCACTACTGGAAGATCGCCGACGCCGAACACGCCACCGTCTCCGCCGGACTGCTCGGAGCCGAGACGGCCGACGAAATCGACGGGGGATTCTCCGACGAAGAGGTCGACGAGTGGATGGAGACCGCCGTCGATCCGGTCGAGGGACGCGACGGCGACGACAGTCGGGACGCGTAGACGATGGCCGAGCGAGGCGATGTCGTCTGGGCACCCGACCCGTTCAGGTCGAACGGTGGGAACCCGCGGCCGTGGCTCGTCGTGTCGACGGAACAGCTTCCGTATCCCGACGAAGAGTCGATCGCCGTGGCGTTTACCACGCAGTCGCACCATCCAGGGAGCTTCGAAGTACCGGGCGAGGCGTGGGTTCGTGGTAAACCCCGGACGCAGAGCTACGTCCTCCCGTGGTCGGTGGCGACGCTGAAAGACGACGCTCACGTCGTCGGGGCGCAGGGAACGGTCACCGACGAGTTCACGGGGCGCGTCACGACGGCACTTTGTTCGTACCTCGATCCGACTACCGGGCCGTAAGTGGTGACAGGGATGGTGGAGAACGATCTGTCAGGACTCGGTCTCGACTGACGGTCGCAGAATCAGCCTGTCAGTGCCCTGTTAATCAACCCGCGGAGATACTATGAGATTCGAGGCAGGTTCGCATCACCGTGCGGCATACAGGGCGCATATCGGTCACTCCGAAAGTGAGACGGCTTGATCGGAGACGATTGCAATTGCTTCGATCTCAACCGACAGCGCCGGGTCGATAAGACGATTTACTTCCACCATACTGGTCGTCGGCCGAACATCACCAAATACTTCCCTATGAGCGTCGCCAATTGCTTCCCACTCGTCAATATCCGTGACGAACATTCTGGTTCTAACGACGTCTTCAAGCGAAGCATCCGTCTCTGTATACGCGTTTTCAATATTCCGAAGTGCCTGTTTCGTCTGTTCATATGGGTCGTCATTTCCAACCACGTTTCCGTCATCGTCAGTCGCAGTGGTTCCAGACACGTGTACCGCAGACCCAGCCTGAACTACGCGAGAGTACCCCACTCTTGATTCCCACTCCGTTCCTGAGGAGATTCGTTTTCGCTCCATACTCCTCTACTGCCGGCTTCAGTCGAAATGGTTTTTTGCTGCAAACACGCTCCATATTCAGCACGCCACATCTGGCAGGAGTCGGAGATACCACAAGGTGTTGAGGTACTCGTTCGACGAGGGCGAGACCGGAGCAATCATCATCCCGGAGTGTTCACCGGCCCCGTCTCCAGATCGACTTGCCTCGCATCCGACGCGCCTTTCAGGGCCAAGCGCGTCACAGCACGTATGAACACGCATACGCCGATGATTCGCGGCCGATACGTATCGACATCTTCGACGTGGTACCCGTGACGCGAAAGGACGAGTACTACAACCGCGCCAAGCAGGAGGGCTACCGCTCCCGCGCCGCGTACAAGCTCAGGCAGCTCGACGAGGAAGCCGACCTCTTCGCCGAGGGCGACACGGTCGTCGACCTGGGTGCGGCGCCTGGTGGCTGGCTCCAGGTGGCCAGGGAGGCCGTCGGTGACGAGGGAACCGTCGTCGGCGTCGACCTCCAGCGCATCAGCCCGATCGAGGGCGTCGAGACGGTGCGCGGCGACATGACCGAGGAGTCCACCCGCGAGGAGGTCCGTAA
This sequence comes from Natronomonas sp., assembly GCA_007135435.1. Taxonomy (GTDB): domain Archaea; phylum Halobacteriota; class Halobacteria; order Halobacteriales; family Haloarculaceae; genus Natronomonas. Next base: position 7,848 of record SLIW01000547.1, on the reverse strand, counting down.
GCTGGTCGGCGAGGTCGACCAACGGGAGCCCTCGGGATCAGCGGGCGTGGAGGGACGACCAGCGAGCGGCGAGGCCGACGTCGTGCTCTCGGACATGGCGCCGAACATGACCGGCGAGTACTCCCTGGACCACGCCCGGTCGGTGTACCTCGCGCGGATGGCCTTCGAGACCGCCCTCGAGCTCCTGGCGCCGGGCGGCGACCTCGTCGCGAAGGTGTTCGAGGGGCCCGACACCGCCGACCTCCGCGAAGAGATGGAACGCGAGTTCCAGTACGTCCGCACCGTCCACCCGGAGGCGTCGCGGGACGCCTCCTCGGAACTGTTCCTCGTCGCCAAGGGCAGGCTGACGGCCCCGGTTCGCGAGGGCGACCGGCTCGAGGTCGAGATCGACGACGTGGGCCACGAGGGCGACGGCATCACGAGGGTCGGCGGCTACACGGTCTTCGTGCCGGGGACGGAGGCGGGCGAGACCGTCGAGATTCGGATCACGGACGTGAAACCGCGGTTCGGCTTCGCCGAGCGGGTCGACTAGCTACCGGGTCACCGCCGCCCCTGGCGGGTCGTAGCGTCGGACCCCGCCGACGACGAGGTAGACCAGCGGCGTGTCGAGGAGCGCGATGGCCAGCTTGAGGACGTACTGGCCGAGGATCAGGCTCGCGATCACGACCCCCGGGAGCGCCTCGCCGATCCCCAGGAGCGTCGGGGCGAGCCAGAAGGCGACCGAGATGAAGACGACCGTGTCGATCGCCTGGCTCGAGAGCGTCGAGCCGAGGTTGCGCACCCACAGCAGGCGCCGCCCGGTGTACCGACGGATGCGGTCGAAGGCGAAGACGTCCCAGTTCTGGCTGAGGACGTACGCGAGCAGCCCGCCCAGCACGATGTTCGTGCTCGGGGCCATCACCGCGGCGAACGCGCCCTGGTCGACCCCGGCGGGCGAGGCGGGCGCGAGGATCGCCGCCCACACCAGCGCCAGCATGACCAGGATCATCCCGAAGCCCACGTTGACGACGGTGGCGGCGTACCGGTGGCCGTAGAGCTCCGTGAGACAGTCCGTCGCGAGGAAGGTCGCCGCGTAGGCGATCACGCCGGCGGGGACGAGGATCTCCGGGCCGATCACCGGGACGGCGACCGGGAGGTCCAGCGTGACGATCTTGACCGCGAGCAACTGGGCGGTGACGAGCGACGTCACGAACAGGGCGACGAGGCCGACCCCGACGACGTCGAGGTCGGCAACGGGGCCGCGAGCCGATCCATACGCCGTTCCGACGTTCGCCGAGGGGTCGGGGGCAGCCGCGGGGTCGGCGGTCCCGGCGGCGTCGGCGGTCTCCCCGGCGTCGGCGGTCCCCCCGGCGTCGTGTTCGGCGTCGGTCCCGAACTGGAAGCCGTGGTCGGTACCGGTCTCGACGGCGGGGTCGGCGGATCCGTCGCGATCGCCGGCAGCGACGTCGCCCCCCTCCCCCTCGTCCACGTCGTTCCGCTCGTCGGTCCGATTCCCGTCTGCCACGTCGTCCCGCTCGTCCCCGGGCATCTACTCCTCCGTCTCCAGCCGCCCGTGGCGCTCGTCGATCTCGTCCAGGAGGTCGAGGGTCTTCCGGATCGACGCCCGGATCGCATCGCTGCGGTTGACGAACTTGCCGTCGTCGCCGACGTGCTCGTCGAGGTCCTCGAGGAGCTCCTGTGGAATCTCGACGCTTATCTTGGGCATATTCTGAGAATATCGGGAGAATACCAAAACCGCTTCGGTGCTCGATCCGACCGTGACCGACACGGTCCGCCACGGGGCGAGGGCCGACCCCGTCGGTCGGGAGCCGAACCGGTTGGTCGGGCGCCGGCTCCCCCGGCTCCCTCGGCTCCCCCGACTCCTTTGACCCCTTCGGTCGACGTCGGGGTCCGGGGGGCCGCTGGTCGACTCAGTCCGCCGGCTCCGCCGGCTGCGGCTCGCGTCGGCCGCCGAGCGTGTAGAGCCACAGGATCCCCAGGCCGAGGCCGTAGGCGGCAGCGATGGGGATGCCGAGGATGAACATGGTGAACACGCCGCGTGGCGAGAGGATCGCGGCGAGGGCGAAGACGGCGATGGTGAACTCGCGCCAGCGGTCGCGCATCGTGGCGTAGGGGACGATCCTGCCGCGGTGGAACAGGAGCATCGACACCGGGATCATCGCGAGGATGCCGATGCCCGCGGTGAGGAAGAACACCAGCCAGCCGTAGTGGCTGATCCGGTAGGCGATGACCATGTCGGCGCGCAGGACGTCGTAGGCGAGCCAGGAGATCACCCCCGGGGCGATGTAGAGGAACCCGAGGACGCTGCCGAGGGCCATCGATCCCACGAGGCTGCCGCCCCAGACGAGGAGGACGCGGCGGTCGCCGCGGGCGAAGCCCCGCTCCTTGAGGGACGGCCACGCGTAGTAGAGCATCAGCGGCAGCGTGGCGGCCAGTCCGAAGACGACCGCGACCTTGATCATGAAGATGAGCGCCTCGACCGGGTGGAGGACGACGATGTCGACCTGCTCGGCGGCGAACTGGTCGGGCATCCCGCTGACGAACTGCTCGTGGAGCGTGCCGATACCGCCCTGGTAGAGCACGAAGAACGTCCCGCCCATGACGACCATGAACAGTCCGAACAGCCGGAACGACTTCGAGGTGAGGCTGTCGAGGATGAACGCGATGTCGTAGGCGTACCCCCCGACGTCGTCCTCGTCGACGTCGTCGTCGCTGAACGAGTCCAGGAAGCCCGCGGTCCGCTGGGTGAGGAACCCGGCGTCCTCGTCGTCACCACCGCTGGCGTCGGCGTTGGCGGTCTCTGCGGCTGCTCCGGACCCTGCCGTCGCGGCGGCTGTGTCGTCGCCCGCCTCCGCGGCGTCCGCTGGAGCCGTATCTGCATCTGCATCAGCATCCGCTTCAGTATCAGCATCGGCAACCGCGTCAGCTGTCGGACCCTCGGCGACCGCTGCGTCCGCGTCGTCGGGCGAGTCGTCCGACTCCGGGGGGTTGGCGTCGTCGTAGCGATCGAGGATGGCCCGGGCCTTCTCCGGGTCGTCGTCCTCCATCGCCTCGCTGGCGAGGGCCAGCGCCTCCGACTCCTCGAGGCTGGCGAAGACCTCCGCAGGCACCTCCCGGACCCCGTCGGCGTCGAGGCTGGCGACGTCGACGTCCTCCGGGTCCTCGGTCCCGGTGGAGACGGCGTAGGGGTCCTCGGGTTCCTCCAGGCCATCGTAGACGAAGTAGGCGAGGCCGACCATCGCGAAGAGGAGCCCGTAGAGCGATCCCCACAGCACCAGGTAGAGGACCGGATCGACGACCCACGCACCCCCGGCGGGGAGGAATCGGTACCTGGAGCCGGCGGCGGCGAGGACGGCGTTCACCGCCTCGTAGCCGCCGAGGTCGTAGAAGGCGTAGACGAGCGCGAAGCCCGCGACCAGCAGCCCCCCGAGGACGTTCCAGTGCTCGCGGGCCGTCCGCCGGAGGTCGATCGAGTCGCTCGACCGCTTGGTCGTCACGACGATCTTCGTGATGTACAGCGAGACCCCGTAGAGGGTCACGAGCGGGATCGCCCACATGATCTGGGTGAACGGGTCCGGCGGCGAGAACAGCGCGCCGAAGGCGAAGATGCCCACGATGGCGTACTTCCACTTGTCCCGGAAGGTCTCGTAGGCGACGATCTCGCTGTAGGCGAGCGTGCTCATGATAAGCGGCAGCTGGGCCGCCAGGCCGAACGACAGCGAGAGGAGGAAGATGAACTGCGCCCACATCGAGATCGAGTAGGTCGGCTGGAAGCCGGCGCCGACGGCGTTGCCCGCGAGGAAGGCGAACATGAGCGGGAAGAACAGCCGGTAGGCGTAGGTGACGCCTCCCACGAACAGCAGCGCGCTGACGCCGGCGAAGCCGACGGCCTTCCACCGGGGGACGTGTTCGGGCCACCGGCCCCGCCGCTTCAGCGACGCCCTGGCGAAGTACGCCAGGCCGGGCATCGCGAGCAGGGCCCCGGCGACCAGGCCGATCTTCGCCTGCAGGAGGATGACCTCGAAGGGAGTTATCGCCACGACGACGATGTCGGGGTGGGCGTTGAGGTCCCGCTTGAGGATGTCCCAGATGTAGAGCCGCAGCGCGGTGAACGTCCCGATGAAGCCGATCAGGAAGACGATGAAGACCTTCTGGAGGTGCTTCTGCCCCGCGCGGAGCACCGAACCGAGGGTCTCGCGACCCTCGGCGAACGTGCGCGCGACATCGTCGTCTACGGCACTAGACACGATGGGACCTAATCTACTCGCAGTTATCAACCTTTTCCGTTCCGCCATCGGGAATCCGGGAACGCGAGCCCGGTGGCTCGACGTGAAGCTGATCGCGGGAGGTGGCCCCGACGAGAAGGCTTACAAACGGCGGTACCCGACCGTCCGTATGGTCCACGCCGGCGAGGGGAGCGGCGACGTCGACGAGGGGCTCCTGGGCGAGGGCCCCGAGAGCGACGAGGAGATGCCGCTGGCGGACCACATCGAGGAGATGGTCTACCGCCTGAGCATCGTCCTGGTCGTCATGGCGCTCGTCTCCGGCGTCATCTTCCCCTTCGCCGATCGCATCATCAACTTCCTGTGGTACTCGGTGCTCCCCGGCGGCGACATCGCCCGACCGCGGGTCTACCACCCGCTCGCGCTCATCCTCGCGCGGCTGAAGGTCGCCACCCTCGGCGGGTTCGTCATCGCGCTCCCCGTGTTCGTCTACCAGACGTACCTGTTCATGCGGCCCGGCCTCTACAGGCACGAGCGGAAGTACTACCTCGCGTCGGTGCCCGCGAGCCTCGTCCTCGGGGTCTTCGGCGTCCTCTTCGCCTACTTCCTCATCCTGCCGGCCATCTTCACGTACTTCCTGACCTACTCGGTCGACAGCGTCGACGCCATCGCCTTCGGCCTGACCGAGACCTTCGACCTGATCGTCCTCATGATGGGACTGTTCGCGGCCGTCTTCCAGATCCCCCTGTTCGTGATGCTCGCCATCATGATGGGGCTGACCACCCGCGACTGGCTCGCCGACAAGCGCCTGTACTTCTGGGGCGCCTTCCTCGGTGTCGCCTTCCTCTTCAGCCCCGACCCGACCGGCATGGCGCCCATCATGGTCGCCGCCACGATGATCGGCCTCTTCGAGGTGACGTTGCTCGTCCTGAAGTGGGTGGGACGGTAGCCGCACCCGGGCACGTCCGGGCCACCGCCGATCGATGACGGGTTTACCCGTGGAGCTCGCCGGGGAGCGTCCGGCTCAGTCACTCTCAGCGGCGGAACAGCAGATCTCTGTTCGCCGCCTCGTACTGCAGCGCCTCGTTCGCGAGGTCCCGGCGACGGCGCGCCGCCCACTCGCTCGCGTCGAAGCCGGTCCGTCCGACGGCGTCCTCGATCGTCTCGATGACGTGGGTGACGACCGTCCGCTCCGCCTCGAAGTATGGGGGGACGATCCGCCACGGTGACGGTCCATCGTGGATGCAGGTCCACCCCGCCCGATCGAACGCCCGGGACAGCGCCGTCGCACCTTCGGGTGACCCATCCCGGTGTCCCTCCATGTGCATCCGGTACCGATCGAGAACCGCGTCGTCCGCCGGATCCGACGGGGAGAACGCCGTCTCGCCGTCGTAGGTGATCGGCGCGTAGACCAGGTCGGCGACCCCCCCGAGGGCGTCGACGGCGCGGTCCGCGTCGACCAGATCGAAGAAGGCACACCCGACGAGCAGGTCGAACCGGCCGACGCCGTCCGGCGGGCTGCCCGACAGGTCATCCCTGTCCGGCAAACTGCCCGACAGGTAGCCCTCGGCGTCCGCCTCGAAGACGTCCGCGACGACGAACTCGACCCGGATGGCACCGAGCCGGACGGGGGCGAATCCGGGGACGTCCCCGTCCCGCTCCCTGCCGGTGGTCGTCCCATCGGCCGGATTCGAACCATTGGCGGTGTCTCCGCCGCGACGAGGGCTCGGCTCCCCGACGGGTGTCGCCGCACGCTCGAGGAGTCGCTCCCGTCCCGAGCGGAGGGCCTCCGGGTCGGCGTCGACGGCTACCCACCGACCGCCGGCGACGATGCCCCACTCGTGCAGCCGTTCGACCATCGTCACCGTGCCTGCCCCGGCCTCGAGGACCACCGGCTCAGGGGGCAGCCGGTCCGAGAGCGTCGCCAGCGCCTCGCGGTCGAGCGCCGCGTCGTCGACGGCCCGCTTGGCCTCGAGGTAGTCTACGCGGTCCGTCACGGGAGGTCCTCCAGGAAGTCGACCGCCCGGTCCAGCGATTCCTCCCACGTCGGCTGGCGTTCGTACGTACGCCGGGCGGCGACGCCCATCGCCGCCAGCCGCCCGGGATCGGCGAGCCCCTCCAGGGCCGCCACCACGCCGTCGACGTCCCCCGGGTCGACGAGGAACCCCGAGTCGCCGTCGTCGACGAACTCGGGCGGGCCCCCGTTCGTCGTCGCGATCGGGACGCAGCCGAAGCACATCCCCTCCAGAGAGGCGATCCCGTACGGTTCGTACCGCGACGGCATCGCCACGACGTGGACGTCCCGGAGGGTGGCGGCGACGGCGGCGTCGGGGAGGCGGCCCGCGAAAACCACCCGGTCGGCGATCTCCTCCCGATCGATCAGCTGTTGGACGCGACGGACGTACTCCGGTTCGACCGTCGGATCGCCGACGACGGTGAGTCGCCAGTCGATGTCCGCGTCGAGGGCGGCGAGGCCGCGAACGAGCACGTCGAGACCCTTCCGCTCGACGACGTTGCCCAGGAAGACCACCTCGAGCCGTTCGGCGGACTCGCGGGCACGTCCCCGAACGGTCTGTTCGTCGATTTCGGGCAGGTGGTCGGCGGTCGCCGTGTCGAGCGTGGAGTCGAAGCGGTCACCAGCCGGAGGGGCGACGATCCCCTCCGGCGCGTCCCCGCCGACGAGCGCCTCGACGCGGTCCCGCGTCGCCCGGCTGTTGTAGACGGCGGCGTCGACGCCGAGGAGGTACCGTCGCTCGACCCGCCGGATAACCTCGCGTCGGATCGCCCGGGACCACCCACCCGATGCCGCCGCCTCCGCCTCGGTCCGGAGCATGTGCAGCAGGGCGACGACGGGGACGTCCAGTCGGCGGTTCGCCCCCACGAGCGACGGGTGACAGAGGCCGTCCTGGACGACGACGTCGTGGCCGGGGTGTCGGCGATGGAGCGGGCGAAGGTTGTCGAGCAGGTGACGGGCGTACGATCGCCGTGGGAGCGAGAGCACGTCGACGGCGTGTCCACGGTCGCGGAGCCGATCGACCAGCAGCCGGTCGTAGGCGAAGCCGCCGGAGGTCGTCTCGGGGTCGCCGGCGACGACGAGGGCGACGTCCATCGCCGGCTCACTCGATCGGTCCGGAGAAGGACACGACCGCCGTGTCGTCCTCGTGGACCGCGACGGTCATCGCCTCGACGGCCGGTGCGTCGACGGTCGCCGCGAGGTCGTCGAACAGGCGGCGGGCGAGGCGCTCGGCGCTCGGGTTCCCCTCGAGGTGGTCGTTGAGGGTCTCGTCGCGGTAGGCGTCGACGACCCCGGCGAGCGCCTCCCTGGCGAGGTCGATGTCGAGGAGGTAGCCGTGCTCGCCCAGGTCGCTCCCGCGGAAGGTCACCTCGGCCTCGAACGCGTGGGAGTGGAGCGTCGACTCCTCAGGTGGGGCGTCCGGGACGGTCAGGACGTGCTGTGCGACGAACGGTTCCGAGACGGTGACGGAGTACATGGATGGCGGTGATCGCGTGACGGTGATCGCGTGACGGTGGTCGGGTGACGGTGATCGCGTGACGGTGGTCGGGTGACGGTGATCGCGTGACGGTGGTCGGGTGACGGTGATCGCGTGACGGTGGTCGGGTGACG
>SLIW01000067.1 GCA_007135435.1 Natronomonas sp. | reverse complement strand
TTCGAGGACCACTTCCTCGAGACGGGTGACACCGAGGGGATCCCCCCGAGGTACGCCGACGGCGTCCCCTTCGAGCGGGCGCGGTTCCTGGTCACCCCCTCCCACGACGCCGCCATGACGCTGCTCGAGGGGGGAGAGGCCGACGGGACCGCGGACGGTCTCAACGCGAGCGTCGTCCCCCGGATCGGACGCTCCCCCGACATCCAGCTGACGATCGGTCGATCGAACGCCTTCTACCACGTGGGGTACAACTGCCGGGCGGCACCGCTGACCGACCCACGGTTCCGCCAGGCGCTCAGCCGGCTGCTCGACCGGGACGTGATCGTCGACCAGTCGTTCGACGGGTACGCCGTCCCCACGGAGGTCCCCCTCCGCAGCCAGTGGGTCCCCGACGCCCTGACCTGGGACGGCGTGGGCACGCACCCGTTCGCCGGGACGAACGGCGACCTCGACGTCGAGACCGCCAGGGAGTCGTTCCGGGAGGCGGGCTACCAGTACGAGGAGGGCGAGCTCGTCCGGAGGGCCAATTGAGATGGCCGCAACGACCCTCGCGCTCGTCCTCGGCCGCCTGGCGGTCATCGTCCTCGCGATGCTCGCCCTCGCGGCGCTGCTCATCGTGGGACAGGAGCGGCTCGTCCGGACCCACCACGAGTTCCGCGAACGGTTCGCCGCCGTCGCCCCGTACGCCGGGCTGCTGGCGGTCGTCCTCGTGGCGAACAAGGTCGCCCGTGACGTCGGCCCGGACGTCTCGTGGATCCTCGGGATCCGGATCACGGGGCACCTCCAGCGGCTCGACGGACGACTGCTGTGGCCGCTGTTCCCCGACAATACGCCGCAGGTCGTCGTCTGGCTGCAGTCGATGGCGACCCCGGAGCTGACCGCCTACTTCGCGTTCGTCTACGTGTACGGGTACGTCTTCCTGCTCGTCTTCCCGTTCGTCGCATACTTCGCCCTCCCCGAGCCCGAGCCGCTCCGCCGCACCATCGTCGCGTACGCTTCGAACTACGTCCTGGGCGTCCTCTGCTACGTGATATTCATCGCCTACGGACCCCGCAACCTCATCGCCGACTACGCAGAGGGACTCCTCTACACGCAGTACGCCCACTACCAGTTCGTCACGATGGCGGTCAACGACCAGACGAACGTCTTCCCGTCGCTGCACACCTCGATGGCCGTCACCGCCGCGCTACTGGCGTGGACCACCCGGGAGCGGTACCCGCGGTGGCTTCCCATCGCCGCCGTCCTGGCGGTCAGCGTGGTCATCTCGACGGTGTACCTCGGCATCCACTGGGCGATGGACGCCATCTTCGGCATCGTCCTCGCCTGGATCAGCGTCCGTATCGGCTGCTACTACGAGGACCGGCCGCCCCAGTACGGTCGCTTCACGGATCGCTTCCGGGGGGCCATCGAGGCGATTCCCTCCCGCTCGTAGCGATCGACGACCCATATAGCAGAGAACTCCGCATCGGCCACCCACGTCTCGCCGACCCACAGCTACGTCATCCACACCCCAGCCATCCACGTCTCGGTGGTCACTGATCCGTTCGAAGCGAACAGTCCCTCGAACGGTTCCACCCCGTTCCCGCTCAGTCCTCCTCGAGGAGGGCGGCGATGGTCTCCGCGTCCAGCGCCTCCAGGAGGTCCTCGTCGGATTCGTAGGCGGCGAGTTCCTCCGCGGACAGCAGATCCGCCGCCGACCGGGCCTCGAGGCGGGTCCTGAGCGCGTCGTCGAGGTCCTCGGGGTCGTATCCGGGGACGGGCATGTGAGAGGATAGCACGTTGGCCCGGAAAGCCGTTCCGGTCGACCCCCGACCGTTCCGGTCGTGTCCCACGAGCATCGGTTCGCCACTCCCGTGCTCCGGGTCGTACAGACGCCACTCCCGCGCTCCGGGTCGTACAGACGCCACTCCCGCGCTCTGGGTCGTCCAGATGCCACTCCCGCGTTCAGTCGAGTTCGTCCGCGATGACGCTGCGGAGTTCGCCGATCCGGGTCGCGTCGGACGACAGCGTGACGTCGCCGGCGGCGATCTCGAGCGTCCCGTTCTCCGTGGCATCGCCGAGGTGCATCACCGGCGCGACGCCGTCGAACCGCTGGCGGACCGCGGCGGGGTCGGTCGTCTCGACGACGACGCGGCCCACCGCCTCGGAGAACAGGGCGTTCGCCGGATCGGTATCCTCGGTCGGCACCGTCACGGCTGCGCCCGCCTCGCCCACCATCTCGGCGAGGGTGGCCGCGAGGCCGCCGTGGCTGACGTCGTGGGTGGCGAGAGTCGCCTCGTCCGTCGCGACGTCGCAAACCGCGTCGACCAGGGCGGCCGGGTCGTCGGGGAGCGCCGGGAACCGGTCGGCGCCGCCGTACTGCGCCAGGAGTTCGGAGCCGCCGAGTGCGAGCCGATCGGCCGCCTCGGTGCCGGCCCCGCCGACGACCAGGAGCTCCCCGCGACCGTCGAGTGTCAGGGGCGGCGCTTCGTAGCCGGCCTTCGTACCCGTCATGGCCAGCGTCGGTGTCGGGGGAACGGGACCGGCCGGTGAGTCGTTGTAGAGCGAGACGTTCCCTCCGACCACCGGCACCTCCAGCTCGCGGCACATGTCCGCGAGGCCGTCGACGACGGCGCGGAACCCGCCGTAGACGTCGGGCTTCTCGGGGTTGCCCCCGTTGAGGCAGTCGACCGCCGCCAGCGGCCGGAGGCCCTTGGCGGCCAGGTTCGTGGCGTTCTCCAGGGCGACCGCCCTGGCGCCGTCGTACGGGGCGGCGTCGGTCCAGTTGGGATCGGCGCCGGCGGTGAAGCCCAGGCCGATCCCCTCCTCGTGGATCGCCATGATCGCGGCGTCGTCGCCCGGCTTCAGCGCCGTGCGCGTGCCGACCTCGTGGTCGTACTGGCGGTAGACCCACCGCTTGGAGGCGACGTTCGGCGAGCCGACGACCGCCTCGAAGGCCTCACCGAGATCGACCGCGGGGAGGGCGGGTTCGGGCGGCTCCGGCTCGACGTGCGCGAGGTCGTTCATCGGCGCCCCCTCCGCGAGGTAGTCCGCGTCGACGTCGACGACCGTCTCGCCCTCGAAGGTGCACACGTAGTTCCCCTCGGTCACCTCGCCGATGACCGAACAGCCGAGGTCGAACCGCTCGGCGATCGCCCGGACGGCGTCGACGTCCTCCGGCCGGACCTCGTAGCACATCCGCTCCTGTGACTCGGCGAGCAGGATCTCGAGGGCGTTCATCTCCGGCTCGCGCTGGTGGACGCGGTCGAGCTCGATGCGGGCGCCGAGGCCGCCCTTGGCGACCAGCTCCGAGGAGGCCCCGCCCAGCCCGGCGGCACCGAGGTCGCGGGCCGACCGCACGAGCCCGGCGTCGAGCAGCTCCTCGTTGGCCTCGATGAGGCGCTTCTCGGCGTAGGGGTCCCCCACCTGGACCGCCGGCCGGTCCTCGGTCTCGGCGTCCTCCGAGAGGTCCTCGCTGGCGAAGGAGGCGCCGCCGAGGCCGTCGCGCCCGGTCGCGTTCCCCACGAGCACGAGCGCGTTCC
>SLIW01000030.1 GCA_007135435.1 Natronomonas sp. | reverse complement strand
CGGGGATCCAGTCGACGACGATGCCGACCAGCGCCAGCGTTGCCCGTCGACGGGGTGGAAGTGGACCGATCGCCGCCCCCACCAGACAGATCGCGGCGATCGTCCCGACGACGAACGTGAGGATGAGTGGTTCTGCAGGGAGGCTCGCCTGGATCATCGATCTCCTGTTGCCACCTGTTGCGATAGCAGTCGGCTGTCGCTGATCAGTGTCACCATAGTGATGCAGTCGGTAGCGCCGGACGATGAGTGAGCTCGGTGCTACCCATTCCGTGGGCCAACCTTCGAAGGGCGGTGAACCGTTCAGCCGATCCTGGGGAGAAACCCTGAGGGACCGGTTCGATCGGACCATCCCCTCCCATAGCTATCGCCGTTGCATCCGCAGCCCTCGGGCGGATGCACCATCGCGAATCTCGTCCCGACAGTTCGGACGCCCACGTGCCCGCTCACTGGGCGAGGGATCGATCGTTCGGAGGGATGCAACGGAGACGGGCTGATCGCCGCATTCAAAACTAGACATGCCCGGGCCAATGCACGACAGGGACATAAGCAACCATCTCGCTTCCCAGCGGCCGAGAACGGAGAGACGGCCGGGGATCGATCTGTCGTGCCGACGGACGAATCATCGCGCCGATGGCGCTCGAGGGATGCATTCCGGCTCCGACAGGCCTGACGACCAGTTGGATGCCGCCCACGATGATCTCTCGGACGCGTCCGGCGGCCCGACAGCTCTCCGCAGTGAGAGGATCAGGGAGGGCCTCCGGAACGGCTCGTCGACGGTCGTGTTTCACTCGCGGTCTTCCACATGCCCCAGTTCGTCGGCCAGCGCCTCGAAGATCGCCTCCTCCCGGTCGGCGATCTCGCCCAGGCGGCTCGCGACCTCCTGGAAGCGTCCCGAATTCGCCCCGTCTTCTTCCAGGATGTCTCCCAGGCGTTCGTGGACGGTTCGCCACTCCCGGGCGACGCCGGCCATCCGGTCGGCGAGGTCGGGCGCCAGCTCGGTCCGCTGTCCCAGTTCCTCGATCGATTCGGCGTAGAGGCCGCGGAACGCCGATCCGTCGCCGTGTTCGTCGATGCTTCGACGGGCGGCGCGCACCGGACGGGTCGGTTCGGGCAGGTCAGGCCACGTCCCCAGGTGGTCCGCGAACGACTCCAGCGCGGGAAGCCCCTCCTCGCCCGGCCCGCGTGCGTCTCGCTTGATCTGGAGCGGTTCGAGCATGTACGTCGCGGCCTGTCGGAGGCCGGCGGCGGCCGCGTCCGTCCCGTCTTCAGTCCGTCGTGCCCGGGTCACGACGAGGTACTCGGTGTCGAGCGGCACGATCCCATCGCTGGTCCAGGCCTCCTCGAGCGTCGCGCGCGAGATCTCCTTTCGGTTCTCCATCGCACCGTCGGAGAGCTGTACCGTCTCGTCGTCGTACCCGATCAACACGACGACGTGCGGCTGCAGGTGGTCCGGCTCCTCCGGGAGGTACGGCAATGGTGACGGGTCGAGGTACAGGATCACGGGATCGTCGTCGTCGATCCGCGCCGTCGTGTTCTCCCAGGCCGACTCGAGGTCGTCACCCCTCCGGAACGAGTGCGGGACCCCGAGCCGCTCGAGGAACGCCCGCTCCAGCCAGGTGGGGCTGGCCCGGAAGGTGACCCACGGCTCCGTCGGGTGCTCGTAGAGGACGAACGCCGGGCCGCCGCCGATGCCGAAACAGGCGGCCTCGCTGTAGTTCCAGCCGTAGTAGCGGGCGACGTTCCGGAGTGCCGTCGCCCCGCAGTGGACGCCGGACTGGTGGTCGTATCCCTCGACGAGTTCCATGCGAGGGGTACGTTCGGCGCCGCAATAATACCACTGGCGGCCCTCGTTCCGAGGGGACCGGGTCGGCGCCGCTGAGGCGGACGTGTACTCGTCTCAGCGCATCTCCTCAAGCGGGACGAACGCCCCGTCGTACGCTGCCACCAACTCCAACAGGAGTGTCCGCTCGCTCTTCGGGAACGGTGAGATCGTACACATCGTCTCGCCGTCCTCGTCGCGGGTGACGTTCGCGATGAACACCTCTTGCCAGTCGGGTAGCTCTCCCTCGTCCGATTCCGTCGGTGCGGAACCCATCCGGATCACTTCACGGTCACTCCCCGCCCTCGAGCAGCCAGCCGAAGCGCTTCTCCCAGAATTCCCTGCTCGGGGGTTTCTTGCTCCGTCCGTAGGTCTTCTCGTCGCGGATCCGTCGTTCGAGGACGTCCCGTGCTTCATTGAGCGCGTGGCTCGCGCCATACCCCTCCCCGGAAGCGATGTACAGCCCGCGGTCGGTGTGGAGACGGACGCGAGCGAGCAGCAGTGGGGTCCCGCGGAGTTTCTCGTCGTGCTCGTGGAAGTGCACCTTGGCGTCCAGGACGTTCATGCCGTGGTCCCTGTCGTCGAGCTTCTCGACTATCGCCACGATCCGATCGTAGCTCAGGTCGTCGATCAGGTCGGTCCCGTAGACCTGCACCCCTCGGTTGCCGCCGGCCTCCCAGGTGAGTGACTCCAACACGTCGGTCTTCGTGACGATGCCGTGGGGGCTCCCGTTCCCCGTGACCACGAGCGCGGAGCCGTCGACCTGGAACATCGCCTCGACAGCAGCCTGGAGCGTCTCTCCGGGGGTGATCGTGCGCACGGGTGAGGCCATGAGGTCCCGCACCGGGAGGTCGAGTACCCTGGCGATGTCCCCCTCGCGGGCGCCGAAGCCGCCGCGTCGGGCCCGGGCCGTGCTGGAGGAGATCTCCCCACCGAAGGGATCGGTCCCGCCAGCGTCACCGCCCTGGCTCTGTTGCTCGGCTCGAACGGTGAGCCCGGTGACGTCGTAGAGGCTGAGGATTCCGACCGCCGTGTCGTCTTCGACGACCGGGAGGTGGGTGATGTGCCGGTCCCGGAAGACGTGGAGCGCGTCACCGACCGACGACGTCGGGTCGAGCGTGACGAGGTCGCGAGAGGCGGCCTCACGTACCGTGGCGGCGTCGAGGAACGGCTGCACCTCCTCGAGGATCCCGTCGACGGTCACGACGCCCGTCATCTCCTGGCCCTCGAAGACGGGGGGCAGCTGGGAACCGCTGTCGATCATCAGTCGTGCCACCTCGCGGACGTCCTCGTCGGGCGCGAGCCGGGGGACGTGCCAGACCAGCGAGCCCACCTTCTCGTTGGGCTGGTGGTGGGAACTGGCGAGCTGTCTCCTCGTGACGACGCCCTCGAACTCGTCGCCGTGGACGACGATGCCTTTGATCGCCGGATCGTCGAACGCCCCGACCAGCTTCGAGACGCGCGTCTCGGGGCTTAACTCCACGTACTCCTCAGTGATGACGTCGGCTACGTCCATGGGTGTGCGAGTTTTCCGTTCGGTCGATTGTCCTCCGGTTCCGGCACCGACGGTGGCGTCCAGGGGACACCCGTCATGACGCCAGCTCCAGGTACGTCATCGCCTCCTCGTCGGAGACCTGGTCGAACCGCTCGTAGAACTGGCCGACGCCCCGGAACCCGCCCGGTGTCTCGAGGACGACCACCTCGTCGGACAGGGACCGAAGTTCCGAGACGGTCTCGGGTGGGCCGACCGGTATCGCCAGCACGATCCGTTCGGCATCGGCCTTGCCGAGCTGCCCGAGACACGCCCTCGCGGTCGAGCCCGTCGCCACGCCGTCGTCGACGACGACTACGGTCTTCCCGGTCAGATCCGGGGCCGGTCCCCCGTCGCGGTACGTGTCGGCCTTCTCGCGGGCGTTCTCCGCTTCCCGCTCGCGTTCGCGTTCGAAGTACGCCTCGTCGGCGCCCGTGATCCGGAAGGCCTCCTCGTTACGCCAGACGCTGCCGTCGCTCGCGACGGCACCGAGGGCGTATTCCGGGTTGTCCGGGGCGCCGATCTTCGAGGCGACGACGATGTCCAGCGGGACGTCGAGGGCGTCCGCGACCGCCCGCCCGAGCGGGAGGCTGCCCCGCGGGATCGTGAGGACGATGTCCGCGTCGATCCCACGCTCGCGGAGCGTCTCACCGAGCCGCTCGCCAGCGTCGCGTCGGTCTTCGAACCGCTGGTAGTCCATCATCACCGCTCCATTCGTGGGCCACTCGCTTGGAGCATGTGGAGGTTCTCACGTGGTAAGAATTGGCACGACGGGTGACGTCCGGCCGAGGACGACGTCCGTGAGGCGACCGGGGGTACTCCGGTTCCGCCACCGGCGCTGCGATCGCGGTTCGAACTCCGGTAGGTCGGTTGTGGGGGCGTCGATGCGTTCGACGAAAGCCGGGGACCTCTTCCCCGCGATGCGAGAGACGTCGCCCGTCCATGCCGCGTCGAAGATCTCGGCTCCCGTTCGCTCCTGCACGGCTTCGATGGCCATCGCGAGGTCGAGGCCATCGTCGCCGGACGGTCCTGCGGAGACCTCGTTGTCCACGCGAACACAGAGATCGCCGAGCGGTATCTTCAGGGGTAACGACGGGGAGTTCTTTCAGGATACGCCGCAAGGATACGACAGGTCGCTCCCAAACCCGCGTCGCAGGGGGCCAGCCTCGCGGATAGTTCTCACCACGTGGAACTCACCTGGCCCTCTTAACTCCATGGCGGACGACATACCGACAGGGACAATGTCCAACGACGATCCATCGGTCCGCTTCCACATGCAGACGGAGATCGCGGCCGAATCGCCGACGCTCATCGAGGGACTCCCCGGATTGGGGCTCGTGGCGTCCATCGCGGTCGATCAGATCACGAAACAGCTCGGGCTCGAACTGCACGGGAGCATCGTTTCCGAGGACTTCCCACCCGTCACGTCGTTCAACGACGGTCGGGTCCGGGACACGGTACGGGTCTACGCCGGCGAGGATCCGGCCGTGATGACCCTCCAGAGCGACGTCCCGATTCCGCCGTCAGCGGTCGAGTCGCTGAGCCAGTGTGTGCTGCAGGACCTGGCCGACGAGTTCGATCGTGCCGTCTTCCTGGCGGGCGCGCCAGCCGAATCTGAAGAACAGCTCGGTGAGGTGAGCGGCGTGGCGACGACGGACGAACTGGAGGAGGCGATCACCGGGGCCGGGATCACCCTCGCGGAGGGGACGGGGACGATCGGCGGCGTGACCGGCGCGCTGGTGAACGACTGTTACCACGCCGACATTCCGGCCGCCGTGCTCATCGTCCGGTCGAACCCGTACATCCCGGATCCCAGCGCGGCCCGCGACGTCATCGAAGAGGCCCTCGAACCGCTCGTGGAGTTCGACATCGACACCGAGGAACTGCTCGAGCAGGCCGAGGAGATCCAGCGGCAGAAACAGCAGATCGCCGAACTGCTCCAGCAGTATCAGCAGGACGATACCGAACCACGGCAGACGGCGGGCATGTTCCAGTAGCCGACGGTCCGGCCGAGCGTCGTCCGCGATCACGGGTGACGGAACTCCTCACCCGCTGGAAAGCGATGTTCTCATCCGCTGGTAACGACGATGCGGCTTCTTGGGTTTCCCCGACCAAGGTGATTCATGTACGAGACGATACTCGTCGGGACCGACGGGAGCGCCAACGCAAACCGTGCGGTGGTTCAGGCCCTCGACCAAGCGGAAGAGTTCGGCGCCGAACTCCACGGCATCTTCGTCGTGACGACGGATCGTCACGACGACCCGACGCTGGGAACCGACGCCCAACCGCAGGCGGAGGTCGAGACGCAGGGCCAGGAGTTCCTCGACGACATTTCCAGGCGGGCCGCCGACCTGGACATGGAGTTCGACGGGAAAATCGCCGAGGGTCGACCGCACGAGGAGATCGTGCGCTACGCCGACGCCATCGACGCCGACATGATCGTGCTGGGCTACCAGGGTCACTCGCACTCGGATCCCGCAACGATCGGCAGCACGACCGATCGGGTCGTGCGCACCGCCGGCCGGCCCACGCTTGTCGTCTAGACCGCCGTGGCGGACCGTGCGGCTCGAGTCGGTCCCATCTGGTCGCCGGGCTCGTGCATCCCTGCTTGGTGCTCATTCAGAGTGGGAACCCCTCACACGACCCGATCCGACGAGAATGACGTCGGACGGGCATCGACCGGACGAGCCGCCCCTGGTTACCGGGTGTGCAGGATCGAGTCCGCCCAGTCCTGCCCGGCGAGACCGACGGAAGGAGCGTCCACTAGCTCCTCGCCGCCTTATGCACCACGTGGGTCGGGTGTAGATCATGGCAACACGTGTGGCCGGCGCGTCTCATCGTCCCACGTCAGCGGGGAGCGTAAACGAGAAGGTCGATCCCTCGCCGGGTTCGGACTCGACCGAGATCTCGCCGCCGTGGCGGTCCACGATCCGTTCACAGAGCGCCAGGCCGATCCCGGAGCCGTCGTGGTCGGTCGCGGCGCTCAGTCGCTGGAACACCTCGAAGATCCGTTCCTGGTCGGCCGGGTCGATCCCCACGCCGTCGTCCCGGACCGACACCGTCCACTCCGCGCCGTTCCGGTCGGCCCACACACGAACCCGTGGCGGATGGTCGCCACTGTACTCGATCGCGTTGTCCAGGAGGTTCTGGAGGACCTGTCGGAGCTGATGTTCGTCGCCCGTGACGCGGGGCAGCGCTCCGACCTCGATCTCCGCCTCGCTCTGGGTGATGCGGAGCTCGAGGTCGTCCATCGCGTCCGCGAGCACCCCCTCCAGGTCCACCGACTCGAGCGGTCGGCCCTCCGTCTCCACGCGGGAGTACTCGAGCAGCCCCTCGATCATCGCCCGCATCCGGTCGGCGCCGTCGACGGCGAACGCCAGGAACTCCCGGCCCTCCTCGTCGAGGACGTCCTCGTAGCGTCGGTCGATCAGCTGGAGGTACGACGAGACCATCCGCAGCGGCTCCTGGAGGTCGTGGGAGGCCGCGTAGGCGAACTGCTCCAGGCGCTCGTTGGACTCCTCGAGGTCGGCGACGAGGCCCTCGAGCTCCTCCTTGTACTGGTAGCGCTCGATCGCCTCCGCGAGGATGTTGGCGACGCTCTGGACGAAGTTGACGTCCTCCTCGCTGAACGACCGGCGGTCGGTGCCGTATGCGCCCAGGATGCCCCACGGCTCGTCGAACGGGCCGATGATGGTGCTGATCCCGCTGCGGACGTCGTGGCTCGCCAGCAGGTCGGACCCACTGAACCGGGTCTCGGTCTCGAAGTCCTCGACGACGACCGGCCGGTCGCTCGCGAGGGTGTAGGCGGCCGGGGAGTCCGTCTCGGTCGCCGACACCGTCGCCTCCCCGACGTGGCCCGCGTCCCACCCCACGCCCTGACGGAGCCGGAACTGGAGCGTCTCGCCCTCGTGGTCCAGCTCGAGGACCTTGCAGTGGTCGGTGTCGAGGGTGATCGCCACGCGTCGGGCCGCCTCCTCCATGAGCTCGTCGAGGTCGTCCGTCTCGAGGGCGAGCTGACCGAGGTCGGAGACCACCTGCTGCTGACGCGCCCGCTGCTCGAGCGTCCGCTCGCGTTCCAGGCGCTCGGTCGCGTCGCGGATCACCCCGGTGCCCCCGACGGATCCGTCCTCGAACTCGACGGGGCCGAACCGGGCCTCCACCGGGATCGACCCCCCGTCGGCGGTCTGCAGGTCGTACTCCATCGTGGCGACGTCGAGCTCGCCCTCGGCCACCTTGTCGTGGAGCTCGCCCGCTCGCTCGTAGGCGGTCTCGTCGAGGATCTTCGTGGCGTGGGCGCCGACGATCTCCTCGCGATCGTACCCGGTCATCTCGCAGATCGCCTCGTTCACCATCACGAACCGGTCGTCGTCGTCGAGCATCGTCACGCCGTCCCAGACGGTCTCGACGGTCTTCTCGTAGCGCTCGAGTTCGAAGGCGCGCGTCCTGGCCCGGGCGTTGTGGCTCCCGGCGGCGAAGCCGGCCACGCCCGCCAGTCCCGTGAGGATCAGGCTGTTCTGGATCGGTCCGCTGATCGCGACACCCGGCTGGAGGTGGTAGAGCACCAGGATGACCGCCATGACAGCGATCGCCCCGAGACTCCAGCCGGCGACCGTCGCGTAGAACCGCGGCTCGATGTCTGTCTCCGGCAACCGGTAGCCACCGACGAGCAGCACGACGCCCGGACCGCCGATGAGGAAGAAGTTGAGCGGGATGTCCCCGACCGGCGCACCGCGGACGAGTTCGCCGAAGAACAGCCCGAACGCGGCGACGACGTAGATCACCCCGAGAGCGACGAGGATCCGCCGACCTCCGAGCGCGTCCAGGACCCGTTTCCAGGCGTCCATGACCCGCTGGTGGGTGTCGAGTGGATATAATGTTACGGTGTGGTGCGGTGGTCCGGTTCGCTCTCGATTCGATGCCCATTCGACGCCGATTCACGTCGGTTCGACCCCGATCCACGTCGATTCGACGTCGATCCACGTCGGTTCGACGCCGATCCACGTCGATTTGACAGTGAGGTGGATCGACGCCCAGGGACCGATCTCCGGGACCGGGTGCGGGTCCCCGAGGTGTCCCAGCGGCTCCACGCCGGGGCGGAGTATCCACTCGATGTTCGTGATCCCCGTGCGGTATCGTGGCGCTCGATCCCGAAACGGACGTGATCATCGTCGAGGAGCGGACGCATATCAATCCTGACTGGCCGGAACGGCCGTTCCGGACGGGGCCCCCTCGACCTCGAACAGGGCCAGGAACACGACACCGGCCACGACCATCAATCCCGCCGCGAGCCAGAACCCCGCGAGGAACGAGACGAAGTCGAACATCGCGCCGACGACCAGCGGCCCGAGGATGGCACCTACCTGCCACGACACCGACCGGAGCGACAGGCTGGCGGCGACCGAGTCGTAGTGGTCGCCCTCCTCGACGAACAGCGCCATGCTCGTCGGCAATCGGAGGCTATCGGCGAGGCCGAGGATGCTGTAGGCCGCGAACAGGAGGAAGAAGGCCGGGACGAGCGTGAGCTCGCGTCCGCCGGCGGCGATCGTGACGGGATCGATCACCACGGATGCCAGCGGCGCGGCCGGGATCAGTGCCGTCCCGAGCGCGTAGCCGATCGTCCCGGCGAAGATGAACCACTGTTCGCGGCCGACGCGATCCGCGAACTCGCCCACGTATCCCTGTGCGAGCCCCTTGGTGAGCTTGCCGCCGGCAAGGATGCCGCCGATGAGGAAGGCGTTCATGCCGAACTGGGTGCGGGCGTAGATCGGCAGGAAGATGATCACCGCCATCTTGCCGAAGCTGAACGAGAAGCGGAACGCGACCAGCGCGCCGATCGCGCGGCGCCTGAGCAGCCGCACCAGCGCCTCAATACCAGTCGCGTCTTCGGGGTCGGCCCGAGTACCGGGGTCGTCCCGGACGAACAGGAACACGGCGACGGTCGAGAGGAGCGTCAGGCCGATCAGGACGGCGTAGGTCACGTCGAAGCCGTAGAGGAACAGGAGGGCGCCGCCGACAACGTCGCCCAGGAGGCTCGCAATGGACCGGACCTGGTTGTACGTGCCGATCCAGAGCCCGCGACCGTCGTCGGGGGCGATCTCGCCGACGACGGCGACGCCGGTCACCCAGAGCATGATCGAGCCGATCGCCTGGAACCCCCGGAGGAAGATCACGTGCTCGAGGGTCTGCACGAGGGTCAACCCGACCAGCAGGAGGACGTTCAGGACCAGTCCGAGAAGCAGGTACCGCTTCGAGTTGCCGAGGTCGATCTTCCGACCGAGGGGGAGGACCAACACAAGGCGAACGGCCGCGTAGGCCGTGCCGAACAGCCCGGCGGCGATCCCCGAGGCCTCGAACAGATCCGCGTAGAGCGCGAGGGCGATGATGATCGTCGCGAACGCCATGCCGCTGACGAATCGCACCGACGTCAGCGCGACGAACTCGGGGTTCCGGAACAGACCGAGCGGACTGCGCCCCAGTTCTGACGATCCTGTCGACGACACGTTGGGCCAGCGCCGTTCCTGAAGGTCTGCAGCGGTGACGTGTCAATGAACGGGTCGCGGAACAATTGACCGCGAATCGACCGCCGGATCTCCGTCTCGTGGTCGAGACGGAGCGCTCGCCACGGCGTTCGATTCAGGAACCGCCGCCGGGTATCCGTGTTCAGCCGCCGTGTTCGCCGTCGTCGTTCGGTGACTCACGACGGTCCCTCGTCAACGTCACTGACCTGCGTCGATGGGATCTCACGAGCGTTGGTGGAGATCTCCAGCGAGTCGTTCTTGGCGGAGACGTTCACCGACACTGGGCGTTCATCGACGACGTACGTCGTCCTGTTCCGGCCACCGGGATCGATCCGGATCCGCTGGGTGAGGAGACCGAGGTTTTCGAGCCGGTCGACCTTCCGGTAGGCGGTCGCCGATGGGATCTGACACGCCTCGACCAGCTCGGTGACGGACCGCGGTTTCTTCATCGTGACGCGGAGGATCGCTCGGGAATCCTCGTCCCCCAGTACCTCCAGCAGCGCCTCCGCCGATCGGTCAACGGGCTCAGCGTCACCCTCCATCGGTACGTCGTCCTCCATGGTCGTCGGTGCCGTTCAGTGCCGCCCGATCGAGTGGGCGTCCAGATCGCGGTTCGTCCATCGCGTCAGCGAGGTTCGATCCACCGTCAGACGGTCCACCGTCGATGGCCGTATCATAAGAAATCGCCCATCGACGGCCGCTTCCACGCTGTTCAAGCGTTCGCTGGCCGTTGCGGCACAGCCGGACCCAGGCACGACCATGATGCCGTGGTCCCAGCAGGGGTCGTGACGTCCGAAACCGGGACGTCACGGATGTGTCCTGATCCGGGTTGACTCGGCGTCGTATTCCACGACCCCCAGCTGCGCCATCTTCGGGAGGTGGGCGTGGTGAAGCGAGAGTGCCACGCGCTGGACCGTGTCGTCGTCGACCTCGGGCTCGTCGGCCTCACCTGCCGCGACGGCGGCCGCCAGGTCGTAGAGGTCGACCGGGCCGTTTACGTCCTCCAGGGCTTCGAGCGTCGTCCGACGTCGCTCCACCGCGAGCAACACGTGACGCTGATCATCGGCCAGCTGCGCCGGTCCACTGCCTCGTCTCGTCTCGTCCTGTTTGCCGTGATTCATGTGGATGCATCCCCTCGCCATCCGATTTCTGTCGGAGTGGTGGCCACTCGGTCCGTGTCGCCCGTAAGCGAATGGTAAAACTATTTGGGTGTTGGGTGGCGTCGACGGACGGATTTCCGTTCTGGCACCTTCGGTCCACGCTCGATCGGCTCGCAGGACGGGGTCCCTACAGCCGCGTGCGAGGGACGGACGGCCTCCAACGGCGGAGGGATTATGGGGTGCCAGACGAATCCGGTGGTATGCATACCCGGCCCCTGACCGAGGTGCTGGAGGAGACGCTCTCTCTCGTGGCCGACTCCCGGGCGCCACTGACGACGACCGAAGTCGCCGAGCGGCTCGACCTCGGCCGACGGAGCACCTACGAACGGCTCGAACGACTCGTCGACCGGGACCTCCTGGAGACGAAGACGGTCGGCGCGAACGGCCGGGTGTGGTGGCGACCGACGACGACTGTCACCACCCTTCGCGGGACGGCCGCTCCCGATCTGACACCCGAGACTGCATCTAGGGTGGCAAATCTCTCCAGAGGAGAACCCTCGGGCAGCTCTTCGAAGGACGACCGTGATCGAACTGTCCCACTTGCCGACGCGAACGACGCGACCGCGATCGTGATTCTCGATCCCGAGGGGCGCGTTCGAACCTGGGGTCCCGAGGCGGAAGAGCTCACCGGGTGGGCGGATGCCGATATCCCCGATGAGCCGTTCTCTATGCTCTTTCCGCAGGGCTTCGACACTCCAGGCGACGCCGACGCTCCAAACGACGTCGACGAGACACTCCGGGCCGCCCGCGTCGACGGATACGTCGAGGCGGAGGGTTGGTGCGACCGTCCCGACGGGACCGTGTTCCCGACATCGGTGACCATCACGCCCCGCGTGGCCGACGACGGTGACGAGCGGGGCTACACGGTGATCCTCCGGGACGAGACCGACCGGCGACGCCTCGAGGACGAGCGTCGACTCGTCGCGGACGTGAGCCGGACCGTCGCCGGGGCGGACTCGTTCGTCCAGGGGATCGAGGGAGCACTGGCGGCGGTCATCGATCACACCGAGTGGGCCTACGGGGAGGCGTGGACGCCGACAGCCGACGGGACGACCCTGGAGTACGTCGTCGGCCTGGCCGAAGACGACGAGCTCGGGGCGTTCAGGGACGCCAGCGAGTCGGCGACGTTCGGGGTCGGCGAGGGGCTCCCCGGTCGGGTCTACGCGTCCGGGACGCCAGAGTGGATCTCGGACGCGTCGGAGGTGGCCGAGCCGGTCTTCCAGCGGACCGCTCTCGCGGCGGACGTCGGGCTACGAGCGGCCCTCGGCGTCCCGATCCTGACCGACGACCGAGTCGTCGCGGTCCTGACCTTCTTCCTCCGGGAGCGACGCGACGAGAACGAGCGGCTGGCCACCGTCGTCGGCGACGTCGCCGCGGACGTCGGCGGGCTGATCGCCCGCAAACAGGTCGAGGACGCGCTCGCCTCGCAGCGTGCGCTCCTCGATCGGATCGTCGCGACCAGCCCGGTCGGCCTGCTCGTGACCGACGCGGACGGGACCATCGTGCGGGCCAACCGACCGGCCCGCGACATCCTCGGTCGGGGTGACGACACGCTCGTCGGGGAGGCGTTCGAGTCCCTGGACGTCTCCTTCTTGACGGCCGATGGCGAGGAGAGGCCTGTCGAACGCCACCCTGTCGCGCGGACCATCGAGCAGGGCGAAGGTGTCGAGGGCGTCGAGTCGAAGGTCACCCGGGAGGGGGCCGATCCCGTATGGGTGCGGACGAGTACCGCGCCGGTCCGTGGGCCGGGAGAGGACCTCTCGGCCGTCACCGTGGTGATGGGAGACATCACGGAGCGCCGGCGCGCGCAGCAGGACCTCGCCGCCAGCGAGCGGACGTTCCGCGCCGTGTTCGAGGAGGCGTTCGACGCGATGCTGCTCGCCGACGACGATGCGACGTACATCGACGTCAACTCGGCCGCATGCGACCTGTTCGGCCTCCCGGAGGAGGAACTCCTCGGCAGGTCAATCGAGTCGTTCGCCCCCGACGACTACGACGTCGAACAGGCCTGGCGGGCGTTCCAGCGGTCCGACGCCGACCGCGGGACGTTCCCCCTGGTCAGGGCGGACGGAGAGCGGCTCACCGTCGAGTTCTCGGCGACGCCGAACGTCCTCCCCGGCAGGCACCTCTCGGTCCTCCGGGACGTCACCGAGCGGGAGCGCCGCGAGGAGGTACTCGACGAGACGTTGCAGCAGTTCCGGGCCATCCTCGACACCGTCGAGGCCGCGATCTTCCTGAAGGATTCGGAGGGGCGG
>SLIW01000357.1 GCA_007135435.1 Natronomonas sp. | reverse complement strand
GGGGGCGCGACGTCGACGACGCGCTGTGCCGGTATCTCGCCGGGGTGCTCGGCAGGATCGAGGCGGTCGACGGGACGTCCCTCTTTCCGGAGACCAAACCGGATCGACTGGTCGTGACGTTCGATTCTCGATATTATCCGGCGACCGTCGAGACGGTCCGCCTGGAGATTCGGGTGTTCACCAACGGCGATTTCAACGTCTCGTACGTCGAGGAGTTCCTCGGTGAGCAGCGACGCTGTCGCTGGGATCGCCACGAACAGGACCACAGCAGCCGGGACCATTTCCACCCGCTGCCGGACGCCAGCACCGCAGCGGCGGCCGATCGGGAGTTTCCGACGGACGTGACGGCACTGCTCCAGCAGGTCGTCTTTCCGTGGATCGAGCGGAGGCTCGGGACGCTCTGGGAGGAGGACCGGGAGGCGGGGTGAGCTCGCGGTCCTTGAGCTGTGCCCGTAATCGGCGGATTGAGAATCATCTGGTGACTGCGATCGTGGACTGATACGCTTGTGAAGACCGGTCAATATTATTGACCGGAATGAGGCAGGTGTCCTCCTTCCCATCCCGTTTGTAGCGGATCGCGTGTCCTGGGGCAGGTGATGGACAACATGCCTGCGTTTCTGTACCGGAACCCACACCAGTAGTTCGCGTCCGGCAAGTACGGGATTTGACCTCCTGTAGGTGGATAGTACGAGAGAGGACGCACAACCGATTCTGACGAAAGTTTCAGTTTCGGCCCGCTTGGCTCACCTATAACCAGCCAGCGATACCGGATTACCACATGGCCAACCGGAAGGGCGAGCGGCGCGAGCGGGAACTCGTCAACCGGCTCGACGACGCCGGCTTTGCCGTGATGCGAGCACCGGCTTCGGGCAGTGCAACCGATCGAGACCTTCCGGACGTCCTGGCCGGCAACGGCGAGCGGTTTTACGCCATCGAGGCCAAGAGTTCCAGCGGAGATCCGATCTATATAGATGGCGACGAGGTCGACGCGCTGGTGTACTTCGCGGAGAACTTCGGTGCCACACCTCGGATCGCGATCAGATTCGATAAGGAGGCCTGGGCATTCTTTGACCCGGACGAGCTGTACGAGACGCCTGGTGGCAACTTGCGGGTCAAGCGAGAAACTGCCCTTTCCCGCGGGGTGGATATCCTGGAATTGGCCGGTGAGTCGTCGCAATTCCGCCTCGATGACCTTCCGACACTCACGTAGACCGGTTCCGGTCGCCAATCGACCGAAAGATTAGCCACGTTATCGTTCCGGAGCGAAATGGGTCCACAAACATGGGCCGCGTGTAGACGCACGAAAACGAGTTGGTAATCGCGCAGCTTCACGAAGCCAGAACGGCGACCAAGATCGGAATCGATCCGACGCTGTCAGTCGATTCTCATGACTCACGATTCGTTCCGCGGAGGCACGATACGCGGTGACCGTTGTTCCCGACGCGATGCACGTCAGCGATCCGGGCGAGGCGCGGCCTCGCACCGCGCTATCTCGGCGGTCTTCTCGACGCGATCGTAGATCTCTCGGACCGCCTCCTCGGCGCGGGTCGCTCGAGGACAGCCGATGCGGAACGCGGTCCTGGAGATGGGAGGGCCTGCAGGTCACCTCGGGGACGCTCGTCGCCATGGGGAAGCTCGAGGCGGCGGACGCGCGATACGTGGACGTCAAGGGGACGATGCAGACGACGCCTGGTGTGGCGAGCGGGGCCGAGGGGTTCTTCCCTGGCGTGTGGCCACCACCCACAAGCCTCTCCTCGAGGCCTACTCGTTCACCCTCGTCGATCGGTCTCCCAGGGATCCATCAGTGCCGGCTCGTTCGACCCGGGCCGATCGTCTCGGCCGCCTCGGGGGCCACGGGGCGAGTACACGCCGTGCTCCCGGGGGTAGTCGGCGTGGAGTTCGTCGTCGTAGACGTGCACCATATCGCCCCACGCGCCTTCGGCCATGTCCTGACTGGTCGGCGGGGCCGTCTCGCCCGGCTCCTCGCGACCTTCGGGCCTGCGGATCCCGAACCGCCTGCGTGTCTCCCGTTCGACTTTCCGAGTGAGATCCATCCCGAGATACAGGCTATCCAGCAGTCGTCGCCTGACGTTATCGGTGATCAGGTCGCGGGCGCCTTCGACGTCGCCGTCCTCGAACAGCGACGTCGCTCGTCGTTCGACCTGGTCGCGTTCGTCCAGCAGCTTCCGCTCGAAGCCCTCGATCGCCCCGACGACGTCGGTGTAGAACTCGCGTGGATGTTCGGCGATGAAGTACAGCAGCCGCTTGAACTCCCGGGTCGCGTACCGGGTCGCTTCCTGGTGTTGCCAGTCCTGATCCAGGAAGTTCCCCGCGGCGCTGGAGGTCATGTACCGATGCTGACTGAACTCCAAGGGCACCTCCTCGGTCGCGATCGGGATTGGCACGTACGGGGTCGTGACGGCGCTCGTCACCGCCGTCCAGAGCGTCTGGAGTTCCTCGTGGGCGTCCGGACGGAGGTGTGCGACCTGTCCGTACCC
Organism: Natronomonas sp.; assembly: GCA_007135435.1. Classification (GTDB taxonomy): domain Archaea; phylum Halobacteriota; class Halobacteria; order Halobacteriales; family Haloarculaceae; genus Natronomonas. The sequence continues at coordinate 1,026 of SLIW01000357.1, read as the reverse complement.
GGCGAAGTCGGTCGACCAGCGCGGATCGCGGACGAGCGCGAGCATGTCCTCGAGGGACACCGGCACCAACTCCCTGAGTTCCTCCTCCCGTTCCAGGGGATGTCGGGCACCCTGGTAGAACTCGGGATAGAAGTACTCGTCCTCCTCGGCGGGGAACTCGCCGACGCCGAAGACCTCGTGGAGGTTGAGCCACTCGCCGTCACCGTCCCACCAGCCCTGGTCGATGGCGAAGTCGACGAGCTTCTCGGAAGCCATGTAGTCGTCGTGCGCTTCGTGGTCGGCCGGGAAATCCAGGATGTACCCGAAGTAGGAGACGCGCACCTCGTCGGCGCCGAGCCGTTCGGCGGCCCACAGGTCACCGTCGGGATGGGCGTAGTTGATGAACACCCAGCCTTCCTCCTCGTCGGCGAACAGGTGGGAGTTGCCCCCGTAGGTCGAGTAGCCGTGCTCGTCCATCAGTCCGCCGACGACCTCGACGGCCTCCCGGGCGGTCGAGGCGCGCTCCATCGCCGCCTTGGCGAGATCGGAGTACTGCGGCCCCGTCTGTGGGGCGTCCGCTTCGGCCATCTCGACTATCTCTGGGCGCGATGGTGACCAGATGTCGCGCGCCGCGACGCCGTGTTCGTTGAGCCCGCCGTTGGTCAGCGGCGGCGGGAAGCCGGCGAACTCCGAGTACATCGAGGCGACGTACTTGTTCGTCTCCCGGGCCTGCGGAATTTCCGTCAACTCGCCGGGGATGCGGGCGTTCTCCGTCACCCCGACCGTGACGGTCGCGTCCGCGGCGTGTTCCTGTCGGGGAACGATTTCGATCCAGTGGCTGGACGGTTCGTGTCCGAATCCCCCCAGAAGCGTCGATCCGTCGTCGGTCAGCTCGTTTCCGACGTAGAAACCGATGCTCTTGCCGGGCGTTCGTCCGTTCCGGTTCCTGGCCGCCTCCGCGGCGGGTCGGACGTCCTCGACGTCGGTTCCGTTCGCCGTCCCGGCCAGCAACGCACTGCCGGCGACGGCCGCGCCGAAACTGCGTCT
>SLIW01000166.1 GCA_007135435.1 Natronomonas sp. | reverse complement strand
GGCTTTGGTCGTCTCGTTGGTGCCTTTCTTTACGCTACCTGTGTCTCGGGCGACCTCGAGCGCCTCGAGAGCGTCCTCTTCGAGGTCGGCCGGAACGTCGAAATCTACGTATACTGACATTTATTGACTCCTCCTACGTGTGAGCTCGCGCTCCCCCGCCGTCGAACCGCGTCGGCACGGTTCTCGCGCCCGAAACGGGTGCGTCTTTGAGTCCTGTCCGGCTAGGAGCATCACAACCCCGCGTAGGCTGTACACGTCCGTACTGGGCCACCGCATAAAAGCGCTTATGAACGCCGTCGGCCGTGCGACGTGCACCCAGGGGCCACCGCGGCGTCGCGCCGATCGCTGCGTGGCGTCTCCTGTTCGTCGTCAGGCACCGGTCTACCCACCGTGCCGATCTGCTGGTCTCACCGTGGCGACCTGTGACCCATCGTGACGATGTGTGGTCCCACCGTCCCGATCTGTGGTTGCGCAAGGTCGGTATCTGCCCCTCAAATGATGGTCGTCCTGTGTTGACCGTGCCATGCGGACCGTGCCGTGGACCGTGCCATGTGGACCGTGCCATGCGGACCGTGCCGTGGACCGTGCCATGTGGACCATGCCATGTGGACCGTCCCCGTCGAAATGCGAACACGCGACGCCCGTCAGGTCTTCAGCTCGATGCGTGAAAAGAAAATATAATTTTCGTTTACAGAAAAACTCCTTTTCCTGGCGAGAAGACTTAAGGATGATGCGGCCGTACTTCCACACTGTATGAGCACCCAGAAGACCGTCCGCCGACAGTTCGGGAGTATCGAGGAGAGCGAGGCCCTCCGCATCGATGGCGACCGTGCCGAACAGCTCGTCGACGCGCTGAACACCGACCTCGCGGCGACGTACGTCACCTACCACCAGGTCAAGAAGCACCACTGGAACGTCGAGGGTGCCGAGTTCCTCCAGCTCCACGAGTACCTCGGCGACGTCGCCTACGACCTCGAGCAGGGCGCCGACGTCATCGCCGAGCGGGCACAGGCGATCGGCGGCATCCCGGTGGCCGGCCCCTCCAACCTAGAGGAGCGCTCGCCCGTCGAGTTCGAGGGCGAGGACGTCTACGATATCCGCACGTCGCTGCGCAACGACGTCGAGGCGATGTCCACGCTGATCGAGACGCTCCGCGACCACATCGAGCTCGCGAGCGACCTGGGCGACTACACGACCGAGGAGATCCTCCGCGAGCAGCTCGTGACCATCGAGGAGCACGCCCACCACCTTGAGCACTACCTCGAGGACGACACCCTCGTGCTCGAGTCGGCGACGAAGTAGGGCCGGTATCGCCTCCGGGACGCGCGATCGCAATTTTTCGATCGGACCACCACTCGAGAGCGGTCACGCCGAACGCCTTCCGGGCGCTCCGTGTGCGGAGCGGCCCTCGACCCATCACCCCGAATCCGCTATCCGGGGATATGGTTTCGATGCTCCCCCAGCCTCGATTCACTCCTAGACCTCGGAGCGTCCCCTACCCATCGTCGCATCCGTAAGCGTCGTATCGACGTCGAGGTGTTTCGTTGAACTGCGGCGCAGTTCGCCGAGACGCGCTGGCGACCAGGGTGCGGAGACACGAGGTGCGTAACCGCAGGCTGCCGAGGAATCAGTCGCAGAAGGCCTCGTCGCAGACGGTGGTCCTCCGGCCGACCGACCGTGCTATCGCTCGACGGTGACCGTGACGTCCGTCGCGATCCACCCGTCGCGGTTGTCGGGTTCGGTGAAGACGGTCCGCTCCGGCGACGTGGCGTGCGCTCGGAGGCCGACCGTCGGTTCGTGCTCCTCGGGCGTCACTTCCATCAACCGTCCCTCGGGGCCGGGTCCGCTAAAATGTTTTGGTCCGCCTAAACCCGGGACCAGATCGGTCGCGAGAGTGACGTCGACCGTTCGTGAAAGTCGCCGCCAGCCGGTCGAGTCTCTAGACGGAGATCCAGTCGGTGGTGGGGCCGTCCTCGCCGAGGTACCACTGCTGGTAGGTCTGCTCGCCGCGCTGGATGACCTCGACGACGGCGTCGACGGTCTCGAACACGGCCGAGGGGACGGCCCCCGGCATCGCCGGGAGGTGGAAGTGGACGACGGCGTCCGTCTCGGTGGCGACCTCCCGGATCGACTCGAGCACCGAGACCAGCGAGGGGACGTCGGTCGTGTCGACGAACGGCCGCAACGAGTCCAGGCACACCCGGATGTCCGCACCGTCGGCCGCCAGCTCCTCCATCGCCTCGCGGAGCTCCTCCGCCAGGGATCCGAGGTCCGTCGGGCCGGTCGAGGTGGCCGCGGCCGCGCTCCTTGTCGCCACGGGCCGTTCGATGACGACCGCCGGTTCGGTGTCCCCCTCGTCCGTCCGGACGGTGCCGTCGGTCCTGACGAGCACCTCCTCGGCGTCCTCCCCCAGGAGCCGCCGGCAGACGTGCCCGTGTGCGGTGCTGATCGCGCCCACGACGAGCACGGTGCCCCCGTCCCGTTTCAGGGCCGCCAGTCCCTGGATGACCGCTGCATCGTCCGGCGGCTCGTCGTCGAATTTCATTTCGTTCTTACTGAGAAAAAGGGGTGCCCCTGCATAAACGTTCGGTGCGCATCGGAAGTTGTCAGCGTCAGCCTCACCCGGTCGTGCCGTAACGTTTTGGCCACGGCACCCCGACTAGGGCCATGGAAGAACGCGACGGGGACAACAGTGACGAGGAGGATCTCGACGGGGACGACCGCGATGGGGTAGACGACCGCGAAGGGGACGACCGCGATGGGGTAGACGACCGGGAGGCCGACCCGGACGCTGACAGTGATGGCGGTCCAGACTCCCGCTGGGATTCCACGCCAGAGACAGACCACGGAGGTGACCAGGGCCGTGGCAGGGGTTCCGACCGACGATCGGCGGAGGGCCCCCAGCGAGACCGAGATGGCGAACTCGCCGACGCCATCGACGAGCTCGTGGGATCGCTGCAGGAGGTCAGGCGGGAGCTCCGTGAGCCTCCGAGCGGTCCGCTGGGCCTCCCACGACCACCCTCGCCGCGGGAGCTCCTCCGGTTCACCGAACAGCACACGATCCCGACGGTGATCGCGCTCCTCGAGACGAGCATCCGCGCGCTAGAGCTGCTGTCGGCCGCGATACGGCTCGCGGACGGACGTCCCCTGGACGCCGTCGGGCGGGACGACGGGAGGGTCAGTGGCCGCCGTGGCCGGCAGGGACTTGGATTGTCCGGGGAGGTCGACGCGCGGGCACACGCCGACCGCCTCGCCGCGGTCAGTCGCCGGTCACTCGAGACGCTCGAGGGAGCCCTCGAGGAGCTCCAGACCGCAGTCGCGGAGGGCTCCCCGCAGGATCCGGAGCTCCGGAGGGTGCTGGAGGAGGCCCGTGCCCTCCGGGAGGAGGTCGACGACCGGCTGGCCGCCGCCACGAGCGCGGACGGCCGTGACCGCTACGGGGATCCACTGGACGATGGGACGGTCGACGCGGACGATTCGGTCACCGTCGACATCGACGACGGCAACGACGACGGCGAGGGTGCTGACGGAGGGGGCGACCGAGGTGGCGACACCGACGGGATAGACATCGACGTCGACGAGGAGCTCGAGTCGATCAAGCGTGAGCTGGACGAGCGCGGCGAGCGGTCGGGACCGTCAGATCGTCCTGATGAAGGTGACCGGTCGGACCAGGGTGACCGGTCGGACCAGGGTGACCGGTCGGACCAGGGTGACCGACCGGACCAGGGTGACCAATCGGGCGATGCTGATCGCTCGGATGAGGAGTGACCGACGGGAGGATCCTGTCCGACCCACGGCGGGGGTTACGGGACGGGATATCCATTCTGCAGCAGGCCTGTGGTGAAACTGGTCGAATCTCGACGAGCGGTGATGATTTGGGATTGGCCGTGACAGCTGGGATTGGTCGTGACGGCCGGAATTGGCCGTGATGGCCGGAATTGGCCATGACGGGTTGGAGGTCTGCGATGGTACAGGAAACAGACCGGGTACAGGTTCAGGCGGTCTCGACGGGGATCTCGCCCGCGTCGAGCTCGGCTTCGACCTCGCGTGCCGCCTGGACCATGTTGGCCATCTTCTGGAAGGCCACCTGCCGGGGGAGGAGCTTGAGGCCGCAGTCCGGCGAGACGGTGAGCCGTTCCGGCGGGACGACCTCGAAGCCGCGCCGGATGTTCTCCTTCACCTCCGCCACGGACTCGACGTTGGAGGTGTGGACGTCGACGACGCCCAGCGCGAGGTCCTTCGTGAACTCGGGGTCGGTGAAGACGTCGAGCTGCTCGTAGTCGCCGTTGGCGAGCTCGAGGTCGAACTCGTGGACCGGCATGTCCAGGATCTCGGGGTAGATCCGCGAGTAATCGCCGTAGCAGACGTGCAGCCCGAGGCGGACGTTCTCCGGGACGCCGTCGGCGATGTGCTCGAGGCACTCGCCGACGATGGCGTGGTCGTCGGGCGTCGTCGCGAGGGCCGGCTCGTCGATCTGGACGTACCGACAGCCCGCGTCCACGAGCCGGTCGACCTCCTCGTTGACGAGGTCCGCGAGGTCGTACGCCAGCGCCTCGACGCTCTCGTAGTGCTCGTTGAACGACCAGGACGCCAGGGTGTACGGCCCCGTGATGGGGACCTTCACCGGCCGCGTCGTCACGCCGGTCGTGAACTCGAACTCGTCGACCAGCCAGGGCTCGTCGTAGCGGACCGCGTCGACGACGGAGGGCTTGTCGAAGTAGTTGTGGCCCCACACCTTCACCGGGCCGTTGAACTCGTAGCCGTCGATCCGGTGGGCGAAGTACTCGACCATCTCGTTGCGCCGCATCTCCCCGTCGACGACGACGTCGAGGCCCGCGCGCTCGTGCTCGTCGGTGATGAGCCGGGCGGCGTCGTCGAGGGCCTCCCGGAGGTGGTCGTCGGAGAAGTCGTGGGCGGGGTCGTCGGCGAGCTCCCGCGCGCGGTTCAGCCACTTCGGCTTCGGGTACGACCCGACGACCGTGGTGAGCAGGAAGTGCTCGGTGGGGTGCTCCGGCGGGCGGAACTGCTCGCGCGTGTCCACGAGGTTCGCCGTCACGCGTCCACCTCCTGTGTCGCGACACCGGCGAGGGCGTCCAGCTTCGCCTCGAACTTCGAATACGGTAGGTAGTACAGCTCGGTGTTCACGGTGGCGTAGATCCGCTCGAAGGACTGGGCGGGGACGTTCTCGCGGACCCAGTCGACCCGTTCGGCGATCTCGGCAGGGGTCTCGACCAGCGTGTTCTGGCCGTCGACGACCCCGAGGGCGATGCTGGACTTGGTGCCGTACTCCTGGATGTTGTAGAGGTTCCGCTCGTGGTCGGCGACGAAGTCGAAGCCGATCGCGTCCACGTCCGCGTCCATCAGGTGGGCGTACGGCTTCTCCGGGATGGCGCCCCAGTAGGTGTGGACGACCACGTCCGGCCGTTCGCTGTCGCCGGCGCCGTCCCCGGGCCCGTCGCCAGCGGTGGCCTGGGATCCGTCACCGGCGGTGGCCTGGGAGCCGTCACCGGCGGTGGCCTGGGAGCCGTCACCAGCGGTGGCTCCGCACCCGTTGCGGGCCGCCGCGGCGACGCGGTCGATCGCCTCGCTCGCGCGGGCGTCGAGCCCGTCGCCGGGCGGGTTCTCGACCAGCGACGGTTCGAGGAGGAACAGCGTCTCGACGTCGGGGAGCGCCTCGACCTCGCCGGCGAGGAAGTCGGCGACGGCGGCCAGGAACTCGGCGTCGTCGCCGTAGTACTCGTCGGTGGCCAGGTCGAACAGCGAGTACGGTCCCGGCAGGACCGCCTGGGTCGCCCCCGGCGCGGCGTCGAGCTCCGCGGCGACGTCGCCGTCGAACGTCAGCTCGCCGCGAACGACCGGCTCGCGGTAGAAGTTGTTGTTGTCGTAGTAGCGGACGATGCCCCGCGTCTCCACGCTGTCGTGGACGCACAGCGGGTGGGCGATCATGTCGTCCCACCGGAGCTGGCCCTCGACGATCCGGGCGAGGCCGGCCGCCTCCTGGCGCTCGACCACCTCCCGTCGCGCCCGCTCGTAGGCGTCGACGACGGCGCCGGTCTCGTCACCGGCGATCAGGTCGTCCTTCTGGTGGCCCTTCAGGTCCGACAGCTCCTCCTTCGCCCAGTCCGGGAGCGGGAACAGCCCCGGGGTCGTGGCGAGTACCTCGGTCTCGGTCATCGCGGGCGGCTACGCGATGACGGACCATAATATTTCCTACTCAGGTATTCCTGAGAGTAATCTCCAGGACGACGAGTCGCTCGAAGGGGACCGACTCGGAGGCGATCTCGCGTGTCCGGAGGCCTGCGTCCGCGGCCAGCCGGTCGACCGCCTCGAGGTCCGTCAGCGTCGAGACGTGGAGGTACGCCCGGCCGTCCGGACGTAGCACCCGTGGTAGCTCCCGGAGGAACGGTCGGACCAGCCGACGGCCGTCCTCGCCGCCGGACAGCGCGTGCTCCAGGGGGTCGTCCCACTCCAGCTCGGGCGGCGTGGGCAGGTAGGGTGGATTGAACAGGACGACGTCGACGCACGCGTCGACGAACGGGTCGAGGAGGTCCGCCCGGACGGTCGGCACGCCCTCGTCGGCGGCGGCGCGGCACGCGGCCGGGTTGAGGTCACACCCGACGACCTCGGCGCCCGTCTCGGCGGCGACCCGCGCCGCGACGTACCCGGAGCCGACGCCCACCTCCAGGACTCGCTCGTCCGGGTCGATCCGCTCGACGGCCGCGTCGGCGAGGAGGCGGGAGTCCTCGGCGGGACGATAGATCTCGGGCATCTCCCACCGATCGCGGAGCGTCACCTCAGCGACCCTCCCGCGATCCGTCGGCGTCGCGACCGGCGGGTTCGTCGACCCCGGTCACCGGCCCCTCGTCGGGTTCCTCCGGGCCGCCTCGTCCATGGGATTTCCCGTCCGATTCCGGATCGGCTGCGCTCGCCTCGCCGGCGGTAGCGTCGGTGGTGTCCGCCTCTTCGGTGGTCGCGTCGGTGGTGTCCGCCTCTTCGGTGGTCGACTCGCCGGCGGCCGCCCCGTCGGTGGCGTCAGTTTCGGTGGTGGTCGCCTCGGAAACGTCCACACCGTCCCTGGCCACCCTCGTGGTGTCCCGTCCGTCTGCACCGTGCTCGTCGACCCCCGAGCGGTCGTCCGTCGTGACCCGGAGGCCCCCTGCCTCCTCGCGGCCCGTCAGTTCTCGCTGGGGGTAGGGGATCTTGATGCCATCCCGCTCGAACGCCAGCTTCACCGCCTCGACGACCTCGTTCTGTGCCCGGCGCGCCAGCCCACTGGTCGGTCGGTCGATCCAGAATCGCAGCCGGAGGACGACCGCCGAGTCGGCGAACGAGTCGAGAACGACGTCCGGGGCCGGCGCCTCGGAGACCGCCTCGCAGCTCTCCATCGCCTCGACCGCGACGGCGGCGGCCTCCGCGAGGTCGTCGTCGTAGTCGACGCCGATCTCGGTCTCTCGGCGCAGTCGGCTGGTCTTCGAGAAGTTGACCACCTCGTTCTCGGTGAGGGCGTCGTTGGGCACGATCACGTGCTCCTCGTTGAAGGTCCGGAGTTCGGTGTTGTACACCGTGATCTCCGTCACGATGCCCTCGCGGTCGCCGACGGCGATCCAGTCGCCGACCTCGAACGGTCGGCTGAACAGGATGACGAAGCCCGCGAGCACCCCCGAGAGCGTCTTCCGCGCCGCGAAGCCGAGGACGATGCCCAGGACACCGGCGCCCAGGAGCAGGTTCGTCGGGTCGAAGTCCCACAGCGCGAAGATGAACGCCGCGACGGCGAGGAAGAGCGTCAGCTGGACCACGTGGTGGATCAGCTCGCGCTGGTGTGGCGTGACCTGGACGCGGCCGGAGGCGTACTTGACCAGCCGCTTCGTCACCCGCGTGAGCGTGTAGGTGACCGCGATCGCCACGAACGTCACGAGCAGGAGGATCGCCGTCACGGGCTCGATGAGGAACTGCTGGTAGGCCTCCTCGACCGCGTCGTAGAGCTCCCAGACGACGGCGACCGCGAGGCTGGCGAGGATCGCCCCTGCGGTCGTCCCGAGGGCCTGGAGGATCTCGACGAGGTCGTCGTCGCGGTTCGCCTTGAGGTGTCTGCCGAGCCGGTAGACCCCGTAGATGTAGCCGAGGAAGGCGACGCCGACGAGCACCGTCAGGACGTACTGCTCCGGACCGGAAGCTACCTGGAGCACCGAAGCGATCCCCGGCGTCGCGAGTACGGTCGGGTGGATGGCCGTCGTCATGTCGATCCCGTCACGGTTCCGTCAGGGTTCCGTCAGGGTTCCGTCACGGTTCCGTCACGGTCCCGTCTCGGTCCGTTGCCGCCGGGTTCGTGACCGTCCTTGAAAGCTTCCGCGATGTCGCGTCGTCCCGCGACACCGGACGGAACGGTGTCCATCGGTCGTCGCCTGTACGCTGGCTGGCCGTGGCGACCGACCCACTCCGCGGCCTGGTCCTCGATCCGTGCCGATCCAACCGCTACCCGAGTTCGTCGACGATTCGGGCCAATCGGGCGAACTCGGCAGGGGTGACATCCCCGGCACGCTTGCTCATCAGTTCGTCTCCGGCCGCATCGACCACCGCCTCCGGGTCCTCGACGCCGGAGATGTGGGTCGTGTTCCGGACGGCGTTCCGCATCGTCTTCCGGCGCTGCGTGAACACCGCGCGCACGACGGCCATGAAGGTCTCGTCGTCCGGGACCACGTAGTCGGGTTCGCGCGGTATCGTCCGGACCACGGCGCTCTCGACGGCTGGCGCCGGCGAGAACGCCTCCTTCGGCACCGGCTCGACGATCTCGACGTCCGCGTAGTGGCCGGCCGTCACCGACAGGCGCCCGTAGGCGTCGTCGCCGGGCGCGGCCGCCATCCGCTCGGCGAACTCCCGCTGGAGCATCAACACGAGGGGGCGCCGCGCCGGCAAGAGCCGGAAGACGATCTCCGAGGAGATGCCGTAGGGGAGGTTCGACACCGACGCGGTGAACGGCGGGAGGTCGACCGCAAGGGCGTCCCCCTCGATCACGGACAGCGTCCCGTCGGCGACTGCGTCGGCGAACTCCTCCGCGAGGAACGCCGCCAGCACCGGATCGCGCTCGATCACCGTCACCCGGTCGGCGACCGCCAGCAGGCGGTCCGTCAGCGCGCCGGCGCCGCCGCCGACCTCGAGGACGTGCGAGGTGTCCGCCCCCTCCGGGAGGTACCCCGGGAGCCGGTCGAGGACCCGGTCGTCCACGAGGAAGTGCTGGTCGTGCTCGGGGTCGCCCCGGACGCCCGCGCGGGAGACGAGCGCATCCGGATCGCGTTCCCCGGGTTGCCGATCGCGCATCATCGCTCCGTAGCCCTCCCCGCCGTATATGACGTGCGATTGGACGGTCCAGGTGGTCCTTCGGCCGTCGATTACTCGACGAATGTCGGTGTGCCTCCCGGACGTCCCTCGGCCCGACTGGCTGAACGGATTCCCCTCGCTCCAGTCAGGCTTCCTCTCGCTCCCGTCGGGCGAAGATGCGGTACTTCAGGTCCTCCTTCTGGATCTCCTCGACGATGCGCTCGACGAGCACTCCGCGCGGGTCGTGGAGCCCCGAGACGCGATCCTCGAGGTCCTCGAAGCTCTCGAAGGGTCGGCGCTTGCGCTGGTCGAGGACGTTGTTGCGGAGCTTCTTGCCGATCCCCGGCAGCAGGTTGAGGACGTGGAGCCGCGTGGTGATGGGCTGGGCGTCGTTGTAAAAGTCGACGAACCGCCGCTCGTCGGCGTCGATGATCTCGTTGATTGCGTACTCCAGTTCGGACTCCGCGGCGCCGGTGAGGTCGTCGTAGTCCACGTCGCGGAGGTCGACCACGTTCTCGCCCGGCGGGTCGATCTCCACCCGGTCGCCGATGTTGACGCCGGGGTCGTCGGTCAGCGCGACCTCGACGAGCCGGAAGTTCTCCTCGCCGAGGGCGTAGGCCACCGGCGACTTCTCGTACTGGGGACGATCGTCCTCCGGGTTGCCGCGGGGCAGGAAGTCGAGGATGACGGCCGTCCCGGGTGGGGCGTCGTCGGCTCCGGCGTCGTTCATGTCTCGACTATGCGCGGAGGATGGTAAAAAAAGTGGCTGCGAACCGGGAGACCGCTGGCGCCGATCGGACGGGGCTACCAGGCGAGTGCCTCACACCGGAACCAGCGGATTGCCCGAACCGTAGTCGGGCGGTTACGGACGGCGCGTCTGAACCACTCCGAGGTGACCCGTCTGGTCCATGCCACGATTACGTGATTGTTCCGTGGCGTGGCGACCAGACTGGTCCAGAGCGTGGAGCCGTACTGGTCCAGGGCGTGGAGCCGTACTGGTCCAGAGCGTAGAGCCCTGCTAGACACACACTCGAGCGAAAGGACGAACGAGGGGATCGAACGCAGGTCTCAGGCGTACTTCGCGACGATGTCGAGGATCTCGTCCAGCTCGTCGCCATCCAGGGAGTACCGCTCCTGGGCGAAGACGGCCCGGAGCTCGTCGCGGTCCTGCGGGAGCAGGTCGGCGATCTTGTAGGCGGTCGACTCGTCGACCTTCTCGAGCTCGACGAGCTCGCCCACCAGCTCGCGTGACTCCTCGGCGTCGAGGACGGCGAACCGGTTGACGTGCTCGATGGCCCGCGCGAGCTCGTAGCGCATCTCCCGGTCCTCGTCCAGGGCCCGCTCCTCCTCGATGGCGGCGAGGAGCTCCTTCGCCTCCGCGACGGTGAGGTACTCCTCGTCCAGGACCTCCTTGAAGATCGTCATGGGGCCCGGTCAGCCCTGCTGTCGGCGCAGGTGGGCCGGCGCCGCGATGAGCGTCTTCTCGACGCCACCGTCGGTGATTGCGACCTTGTAGGCGGTGCCCTGTTCGCCGACGACCGTCCCGGTCCGGCCGTTGAACCGCGGGTGGAACCGGCCCTTCGGGTTCGACGGGTCGAGTCGCAGGTGGACCTTCTCGCCCTCCTCGTACTGCTCGACCGAGCGCTGCGGCGGCGAGATGCCGCGGTCGCGCGGCTTGTTCTTCAGCTTGTGGCGCGTCCCTTCGCGTGGACCTTTCGAACTGGGCATTCTTGTGTGGCGTAGTCCGGTGGCACACATAAATGGTGCGTTACGGGACCGTCGAGGACCCGAGTCGTCGACGACCCTGGCGGCGTCGCAGGACAAGCCTCCCCTGATCGGGAGGTACGCACTGCAGGCGAAGTGACCTCTCGGACGAGTCGTCCACGACGGCCGATACTGATCCAGAAAGTCGTTCACACCGACGACCAGATCACTCGACTCCCGGTCCAGTCGATGGCACGCCCCGTCGTTCAGATCCGGCCGACCTCGTCGACGGCGACGCTCTCGACGCCCTCGACGCCGGCGAAGGCGTCCTCGACGGCGTCGGTGCCGCCGGCGTCGTCGGGGACCAGCACCGTGGGGTAGAGCGCGATGAGGCCGAAAGCGACGTCCTCGCGGTCGACGCGGCTGATCTTGGCGCCCTCCGGGAGGGCGTTCTCGAGGCGTTCCTGGAGCTCGTCCAGGTCGACCTCGGGGCTCTGCGGCATGACCTTCATCCGGGCGGCGACCTTACCCATGGTTACGGCCCCGTGAAACCGCACTGCGGGCACTCGTAGAGGTTGCTCTGCTTGCGGCACTTCGCACACCGGTAGATCTGTTGGCCGCACTCGGGGCACTTGAACGCGGCCGCGTTCGTCCCGGAGATGTTGATCCCACAGGAGACACACTTGCGGGTCCGACGTCGGTCGCTCTCGCTGCTCATGCGTCGAGGTCCGACGGCGCGCCATTTAACGCTTGTCAAGGACACCGCCGCCCTGCGAACCGGTGGCGCACCGGCGGGCGGTTGGGCGGTTCCCGGACCGGTCATCGACGGGACGGTGGGGTATGACGATCCGTCCGCGAATTGCAACCGCTCAGCCCGACCGCTCACCTCGACCGCTCACTCCGTCATCTCACCCCGACCGCGAATCTCAGTCGCTCACTCCGACCGCTCGCCGACCCGGACGAGCTGCTTGCCGATCTTCGTGCCCTCGAAGAGGGCGAAGAAGGCGTCGGGGGCGTTCTCGAGCCCGTCGACCACGTTCTCACGGTACTCGATCTCGCCCGACTCGACCCACCGCGAGAGGCGGTCGAGCGCCTCGCCCCAGCGGTCCTCGTAGTCGCGGACGAGGAGGCCCTCGACGCGGGCGCGGGTCTCGATCAGCTTCCAGAGCTTCCGCGGTCCGGTCGGCGTCTCCGTGGCGTTGTAGAGGGCGATCTGCCCGCAGACGGCGACCCGGGCACGGACGTTCAACAGCGGCCAGACGGCGTCCGTGATCTCGCCGCCGACGTTGTCGAAGTAGACGTCGACGCCGTCCGGACAGGCCTCCCGAAGCGCCGCGGTGACGTCCTCCTCCCGGTAGTTGATCCCGGCGTCGAACCCGACCGACTCGAGCCACTCGAGCTTCTCGTCGGCGCCGGCGATGCCGACCACTCGGGCGCCCGCGAGCCCGGCGAGCTGGCCGACGACGCTCCCGACTGCGCCCGCGGCCGCGTTTACCACCACGGTGTCGCCCGGGGTCGGCTCGGCGACGTCGGTCGTCCCGAAGTAGGCGGTCACCCCAGGCATCCCGAGCACGCCCAGCGCGGTCGAGATCGGGCCGCGGTCCGGGTCGATCCGCCGGAGGTCCCGGCCCTCGGCGACGGCGTAGTCGGCCCACAGGAGCGTCCCGGTCACGACGTCACCCTCCGAGAAGTCCGGGTGGTTCGACGCCCTGACCTCCCCGACGGCGCCCGCGCGCATCGGCTCGCCGACCTCCCAGGGCTCGGCGTATGACTCGACGTCGCGCATCCGCCCGCGCATGTACGGGTCGACCGACAGGTACAGCGTCCGGACCAGCACCTCGTGGGGTCCGGGCTCCGGGACGTCGGTCTCGACCAGCTCCACGTTCTCCATCGACGGCTCGCCGGTCGGTCGGCTCGACAGCAACCACTGTCGGTTGGTCTCGGGGTCCATGCCCGATCCTCGGGGCCGCCTCACTAAGCGGTTCGCCACCATGCGAGACGTGCCGGTAGAGCCGGCCGGGACGGTTCCGTGCCCCTGCTGAGGCGGGCCCCTCCCCGCTGGTCGCCACGTCTGGACCGGTGGAGCCTTCCCGGACCGGGCCGTGCGACCGGTATGGACGCGGTCCGGGAGGCGGCACGCGCCCTCCGCGCGGAGGCCTCGGCCACGAACGAGCGCCGCCTGCTCGTCCTCGCCGGTGACCGCGAGGCGGGGTACGACGCGGCGGCAGCCGCCTGCGACGCGGCGGCCCTCGAGGCCGTCTCGCTCTCCGAGCGGGAGGTGGTCGGCGAACGGCTCGCGCCGGCTCGCGCCGACG
>SLIW01000279.1 GCA_007135435.1 Natronomonas sp. | reverse complement strand
GCCCATCAGGATGAGCTCGACCTTGTCGACGGGGTGGCCGATCTCCCGCAGCTGGTGGAGCCGTAGCGTGACCTGGCCGTAGGGGTCGTAGTCGTTCTGGACGCCTCGGGCCGCGGCGGGCTCGTGACCGGTGTAGGACTGCGCGGAGGAGAACTCCGAGGCGGGCCCGCCGGGGCAGTACAGACACTTCCCGTGGGGGCACATGTGCGGCGAGGTCATGATCGCCACAGGCGAGACGCCCGAGGCGGTCCGGACTGGCTTTCGCTGTAGCACCGCCTCGAGCTCCTCGCGACGCTCCTCGGGGGCGTAATCCAGGAGGTCCGTGTGCTTCGGCACCTTCGGCGAGGAGTGCTCTCGACACGCCTCCTTCTTGGCGGTCTCGACGTCCTCCCGGTCGAGCTCCCCCGCCAGGATGGCCTCTACGAGTGACTCGCAGACGCGCTCGAAGGCCTCAGACTCGGCGGGATCGACCTCTGTGCTCATCGCGTTCGTGGGGACGGAGGTACCGCTGTGGTAAGTGGCTAGCGGTTCCTGCCGTCGATCGGCCCTCGTATCTCCCCTCCGGCAGGGTGTCCGCCATTCGCAGTCCAACCACTTCAGTCCGGTATCCGCCATCCACAGTACTGGCGTTCCAGTCAGGTGTTCGGCACCCTCTATCCCACCCGTCTGGCCAGATGTCGGCCGCCAGCATCCCCTCCCTGGCGCCCATCTCGGTGAGTTGCTCGCGGACCTCCGCGGGATCCACCCGCGGCAGGTCGGCGCTGGCCACCGCCCGCACGAGCAGCCCAGCGAGCATCGCGTGCTCGCGGATCGTCCGCGGATCGGCCTTGTCGCGGGTGTCGGCCTGCGTGTGCCCCCAGCCGCGCTCCCACCGACCCTCGCCCGTCGGCTCCTCGCTGTGGAGCTGGAGGGAGGGCGTGCCGGCCCGCAGGAAGGGCCAGTGGTCGCTGTAGGGGTGTGGGCGGTCCGAGATCTTGATCGGATGGTCGACCGCAGCGGCGATCTCCTCCACGACGTCAGAGAGCGCCCCCGAGGTGTGAGCGAGCGCCCGGAGGTCCCGGTGGCGACCGGCGCCGTCGACGTTGACGATCGCGTGGACCGCGTCGACCTCCACCGACCCGGCCAGCGCCTCGCTCCCGAGGAGGCCGATCTCCTCGCCGCTGACCGACGCGAAGCGCACGCGACGCTCGAGGTCCCTCTCGAGGTCGGCGAGCATCGCGGCCATCCCGACGATCGTCGCGACGCCGCAGCCGTTGTCGAGCGCCCCCTCCGCGATGTGGTGGGAGTCGTGGTGAGCGACCACGAGCACCTCGTCGTCCGTGTCGGGGCCGAGGTGGCCGACGACGTTGCGGCTCCTGCCGTCCTCGGTTCGGGCGTCCACCCGGAGCCGGACGCGCGCACCCTCGTCGGCGTACTCCCGGAGCCACTCGCCGGCCTCGAGGCTCACCCCGACGCCGGGGATGGAGGCCTCGTCACCGAACCGCAGCGCCCCCGTCGGTGGGAGCTGGCCCGGGACGTGGTTGACGAAGACGAAGCCCTCGGCGCCCGCGGCCGCCGCCTGGCCGACCTTCTCGACGCGGTGGTAGAGCCGACCGAGCTCGGGTGGCGACTCGGTGCTCGTGATCGCGAGCGCCCCGCCGACGTCGGCGGCCGCCAGCTCCTCGGGCGTGCCGTGGCCCACGTCGACCAGCGGGGCGGTCGCGTCGTAGGGCGGACAGTACGGCAGGGCGACTGCCTCGAACGACCGCGTGACGTCCCGGTCGGGGACGGTCACCGCCAGCTCGACCTCGCCGGGGGTCCACCGACGCAGCTCGAAGGGCTCCTCGTGGACGTCCCGGAGCCCGGCGGCCGCGAACGCGTCCGCCACGACCGAGGCCGCCTCGCGGTCGCCCGGGTGCCCCGCGAGGCGGTGGTCGAGCTCAGTCAGACGGGTCAGGACCTCCCAGGGGCGGTCGCTCAGCCACGTGCGACCCAGCGCTCCAGCCGTCTCGTCGTCGGCGTCCATGTGGTGGTGGACGGGCGGGGCCGTAGAAAAGACCCGGGCCCTGGATAACGCTCGATGCGAGACCCAGACGTCGCTCGAAACGCGGCCGCCGTGGGCGGAGGCGATCCTCGGTCTCCGATCGGTCTGGTGGACACGATCGACAGATATGGCAGCGTCGCGAATGAAGTCTAGAGAAAACCTCGGCCCGACGACCAGGAGTCCGACGACGGCGTCACCGGGACGCCGACGTGGCCACGGCCTGGGCAGCAACGGCGTCGACGACCGCGTCGACGACGGCGTCCCGCTCGCCCGCGAGGAACTCGAGCTTCGGCTGGCGGGCCCCCGGGTCGTTGACGCCGGCGTTCGGCGCCGCCTCCCGGAGCGACTCGACGATGGCCGCCAGGTCGAGCTCGTCGTCGCTCCGGACGTGGAGGACGTCCGTGCCGAAGCCGACGACGGCGTCGGCGTCGAGTCGGCGGTGGAGCTCGTCGAGCAGGAGCCGCGTCTCCGGGAAGTCGTAGCGGTGGGTGTAGGAGTCGGTGTCGAGGACGGCGACCGAGACGCCGTCGACCTCGCGCTCGTCGAGGTTCGCCATCGCCGTCTCCACTTCCGCCTCGAGCTTGGTGCGGAACTGGTCGGAGACCTGTTCGGCGAGGCCGGTCCGCTTGTCGAACAGCAGGTCGACGATGAGCTCGCGCTTGTCCTCGTAGGACTGGTAGTGCGCCTCCAGGGCGATGGCCTCGCGGAGCCGTCGGGCGGCCTCCGCGTCCACGCCGGCCTCCGCGGCGAGGTCGGCGTAGCCGGCCGGGACGTCGTCCCAGTAGCTGATCGCGGGGAGGTGGACGAGGTCCTCGCGGACCTCGTCGTTGACCGCGGCGGCGACGTTGGCGGCGACCGTCGCGGCGGTCCGGTCCTCGACGGTCACCAGACTGTCGAGCTCCTCGGCGACTGACTTGTCGGCAGGCCGGCCGTCGACGACGATCCGCGGGGCGCCGTAGACGTCCAGGAGCTCCAGGCCGTCGAGGGAGGCGGCAGTCGAGCCCGCGGCGGCGAAGACGAACAGCGGGAGCTTCTCGTCGTGGCGCTCGCGGTCGCCGAGCATCCGTGTGACGTCTTTCGTCGCGTCGTTCATGTCGTAGACGCCGTCCTCGAGCGGCCGGCGGTCGAAGTAGTGGTAGACCGCGTCCGAGGAGGTGTGCTGCTCCGCGACGAGCGGCAGCACGGCCCGCTCGATGGCGGCCCCGGCGACGTAGCCGTCGGTCGTCGCGTCGTGGCGGACGACGACCGGCCGGGACTCCAGCACCGCGCGGCGGATAGTCTGCGCAGCGTCGGCGATCGCGTCGGCCGCCCCGGCGACGGCGTCGTCGTCGGCCAGCGGCTCCACGGACCCGGGGCTGGCCTGCTCGGCGAGCGCCTCGTCCATCCGCTCGTGAACCGCCTCGAGCGCGTCCCCTTCCAGGGCGACCAGCGACTCGGTCTCGACCTGGATCTCCTCGCGCCGCAGGCGGACCTCGCCGTCGAGCCGGACGACGTCGTCGGGCTCGATCTCCGGGTAGGCGCGGACGCCCGCCTCGACGAACGCCGCACAGTCGACGACCCCGGTCTCGTCGCGGAGCTCGAACACGGTCGGCCCGGACGTCTGTCTCGTCGAGACGACCTCGCCCTCGAGGCGGACCCGGTCGCCCACCCTGTCGCGCAGCGCCTCGATCGGCACGCGGTCGATGTCGGACTCCTCGCCGGCCGTCTCGTCGGCGTCGGCTTCGACCTCGGCCTCAACGACGGCATCGGCATCGGTATCGGCGTCGGCGTCCTCGGTCGCGGTGGACTGTGCCGACGCTGCCGTCCGTCCTGAGTCCGAGGACTGCGCCGGTTCCGACGTCGAGGTGGACGATGCGGACGACGATTGCGACGGCGACGCCGACGTCGACGTCGATGTTGACGTCGACTCGTTCGTCGACGTGGTCGCCGACGTGGTCGTGCCCCCACCGCCGCGCGAGCGGTCCTGTTCAGCCGACGGCGTCGTCACGGTCGCCGGGTCCGACACGGCGGCGTCGGCGCCCGGGTCGTCGTCTGCCTCGTCGAGGAGCCGGTCGCCGTCGGGCGCGTCGACCAGGACGCCCCGGAACTCGTCGGGGGACTGCCGGATCGACCACCCGAGGTCGATGTCGCCGTTGTCACGGACGTTCTCGACCTGGACGGCCACCTCGTCGCCGGGCTCCCACGGCAGGCTCTCGAGGCGTCGGTCGAGCTTGCTCCGGTGGAGCAGCCCGGTGACGGTCCCGATGTCGACGAAGACGCCGAAGTCGGCGTACCCGTCGACGGAGCCGCGGTAGAAGCGGCCGGGGGTCAGTTGCGACGGCTGGTCGCCCTCGAACTCGAAGAGGACGTCCTCCTGGTGGACCTCGCAGATCGGCCCGTCGGTTGACGTGCCACAGATGATACAGCTACCCATTACACGGAACGAACAGTCCGGGCTTAAAACGGTTGTCGGATTCCACGCGCCCGTCGCTTCCGGGACGGGCGTCGAGGAATCGGGAGGCGGCGAAGGGTCCAGCAGACCACAGTTTTTCGAGCCGCTGGAGACCGGCACGTCGACCACATCAAGTGACCGATAGTAACCCCCCGCCCCTCGACCGCTAGTCGTCCGCGCCGACGTTCTGGCTGGCCTCGGCCGTCCGGGGGTCCGGCTCGATGTTGGCGTACTCGACCATCCGTCGGCCGAGCGTCGATAGGCGTTCCTCCACGTCCTCGTCGACGAGCTGGCCGTCCTCGTAGCGGTTCCGGACCCGCGGGATGGCCACCTGGTGGGGGACGACCCAGGCGTTGACGGCCCGGGCGACCGACCGCAGGTGGTCGAGCGTGGTCGTCGGGAAGGAGCCCCCGGCGACGCACACCAGCCCGACGGTGGTGTTCTCGAACTCGTCGAAACCGCAGTAGTCGAGCGCGTTCTTCAGCGCCGACGAGTACGACCCGTGGTAGACGGGCGTCCCGAGGACGACCGAGTCGGCCTCCTGGACGCGCCGACGGAGCTCCTCGGCGTCCCCCGCGTCGCGCTCGTCGGCGTCGAACACGGGAAGATCGAACCTCCGGAGGTCGATGCACTCCGCCTCGACGCGGTCGTAGGACGCCGCGGCCGAGAGGACGTCCTCACAGGCGAGCCTGGTGTAACTGTCCTCGCGGAGGCTCCCGACCAGCGCCGCGACACGGACCTCGTCCATGCCGCACCTTGGCCCCCAGGGGGTAAAGCCACGGTGATTACGGAATCACGTGCTGCATGCGTTAGCCGGACCGCTCTCGTCGGTCACCGGCGCAGGCGGACGACGTTCGCCCCGTCCCGCGTTGCGGTCTCGACCAGCCCGTCGTCCTCGAGGTCCGCCACGAGTGCGGCCAACCACTCCCGGCCGAAGTCGCCGTCCGGGGTGTAGTCGACCCGAACCCGGGGGCCGAGCTCGTCCAGCGAGAGCGCGTCGAACTCCCGGAGCGTCGAGACGACCCTGCCGCGCATCTGCCGCCGGGAGCCCTCGAACGCCGGCTGGGTCGGCACGTCCGGGGCGGTGAAGTCGCCGGTCGCGTAGGCCCCACACCACTCCCGCCAGGGACACCCCTCCGCGTCGCACCGGGGCCGGGTCCCGCAGGCGACGCCACCGAGCTCCATGATCGCGTTGTTCCAGACGCGGGACTCGCCCTCCGGCATGAGCTCGGAGGCCACCGCCTCGAACGTGGAGTCGTCGTCCGGGACGCCGAACGCCCGATAGAGCACGCGCTTGACGTTCGTGTCGACGACCGCACCACCGGCATCGAACGCGAACGAGGCGACGGCGTTCGCCGTGTACGGACCGACGCCCATCAGCTCCTGCAGGCCGTCGGGCGTCCGGGGGAACTCGCCGTCGTGTTCCTCGATCACCTGTCCGGCAGCCTCGTGGAGGTACCGCGCGCGGTTGTTGTAGCCGAGCGAGTGGGCGGACCAGAAGCCGACGACGTCGGCGCGGTCGGCAGCGGCCAGCGCCTCGACCGTCGGCCACCGCTCGAGGAACGTCCCCCACGCGTCCACGACGCGGTCGAGCTGGGTCTGCTGGCTCATCACCTCCGAGACCAGGATCGCGTACGGGTCGTCGGTCTCCCGCCAGGGGTACTGGCGGTGGTCGGCGCGATACCACGCGACGAGCGCGTCTCGGACCGCCTCGACGTCATCCGGGAGGTAGACGTCCGGGTCGTCGGCGTGGGCGTCTGTGTCGGGTTCGGGGTCGACGTCGGCATCCGCGCCCCGCTCGCGGTCGTCACCGACGACGTCGTCTGCCATCACGTGGGGGTTCCGTCGGTCGACGTTTGTGTGTGACGGTTCCGAACGGTCGTCCGCGGAGGACGAGGACCGCCCCGAAGGGGACGGCAACAGAGACCGTCACGAATCGGACGGCAAGGGAGACCGCCCCGAACGAGACGGCAACGGAACACGTTTACCCGAGCGGGGAGGCGTATCTCCATGAAGGAGATCACGAAGGTCCTACTCGCCGCCCTGGGGCTGGCCGTGTTCCTCCCCATCACGGTGGTGGTCGCCTTCGAGGTGATCCCGGAGCCGTTCGGGATCGCCTTCGTCGGCGCGCTGTTCATCGGCGTCGTCCTCCTCGTCGTCGTCGCCGGGACGCGACAGACCGCCGAGGAGGGCTCGTGAATAACCTGGTGGTACAACCAGGTCATCCTTATTACGCTCGCGACGCCACGGGTCGGTATGGCGTTCACCGACGAACTCGAACCGATCCTCGACGACGTCGTCGAGCAGACGCTCGACCACCCGATGGTGGCCGGCCTGGGCGACGGGACCCTCGAGGTCGCACCCTTCGAGGAGTGGGTCCGACAGGACTACTACTACCTCGTCGAGTACAACCGGGTCTTCGCCCTCGGTGCGGCGAAGGCGCCCGACCTCGAGCGGATGGGCACGTTCGCGACGCTCCTGGACGAGACGCTGCACACCGAGATGGACCTCCACCGCGCCTACGCCGCCGAGTTCGGGATCACGGAGGCGGAACTGGAGGCGACCGAGCCCTCCCCGACGACCCGGGCGTACACGGACTTCCTCGTCCGGGTCGCGGCCCTCGGGACGTTCGGCGACCTCGTCGCGGCGCTGCTCCCCTGCATGTGGGGGTTCAACGAGGTCGGGCTCCGGCTGGACGAGGCGGGGCGCCCTGACGACGAGCGCTACGCGGAGTGGATCGAGACCTACAGCTCCGCGGAGTTCACCGAGCTGGCGGCGTGGTGCCGAGACCTCCTGGACGAGGTGGCCGCGGAGGCGGGCCCGGCGACGCGGGACCGGTACCGGGAGCTGTTCAGGACCTCCATGCGGTACGAGTACCTCTTCTGGGACGCGGCCTGGCGCCAGGAGGACTGGCCCGTTTGAGCGGCGGTGGGTGTGTCGACGTTCGCACCGACCGTATGCCGATCGACGGTTACATCGAGGCCACGTCGGTCGATGGCGGCAACGACGGGAAGGACTGGGCGCGAAGAGCCGTTCGATCCCGTCTAGACCGCTCCAGGATCGCGCGACCGTTCAGGGGATGTGGACCTCGTTGCGGAGCGTCCCGACGCCCTCGACCTCGACCTCGACGGTGTCGCCGTCCTCCAGCGGGCCGACGCCCTCGGGCGTCCCGGTCGAGATGATGTCGCCCGGCTCGAGCGTCATGTAGGTCGTGATCTCCTCGACGAGCTCGCGGATCGAGAAGATGAACTCCGCCCGCGAGGAGTCCTGCCGGACCTCGCCGTTGACCCGGCACCGCACGGCGGCGTCCCGGGGGACCTCCTCCGGCGTCGCGATGACCGGGCCGATGGGCGCCGAGTCGTCGAACGCCTTCCCCCGGACCCAGTTGGTCTCCACCCGCTGGTCGTCGCGGTTCGAGACGTCGTTCACGCAGGTGAACCCGGAGACCACCTCCTCGGCCTCGTCGGCCGCGACGTTCCTGCACCGCTCGCCGATCACCACGCCGAGTTCCGCCTCGTAGTCGATCCGCTCCTTGCCCGGGAGCAGCTCCAGGGTGTCGCCGTGGGCCGCCACGGCGCTCGGCGGCTTCAGGAACAGGATCGGCCGGTCGGGGATCTCCGAGTCCGTCTCGGCGGCGTGGTCCGCGTAGTTGAGGCCCACACAGACGATCTTCGAGGGCTCGCAGGGTGGCAGGACGTCGACCTCGTCGACGTCGTAGCGATCGTCCTCGAGCCGGATCCTCGAGCCGTGGTCCGGGTACGCGTGGATCTCGGCGCCGTCGTCGCCAGTCCATTCCCCTCGGCGGACCTCGCCGCTCGGGTCACGGAAACGAACGTTTCGCATACGCCGACGTCGCCCGGTGGGCGTATAAGCGTTCGCAGACCGGCTAGGTACGTGCCGTCGAAGCCGCAATCACCCTTTTGCGGCTCGTGGTCGGACCCCACCTATGGGCACCGAAGCGTTCGTCGAGCTGGTCTGTCCAGACTGCCGGAAGCACTGGGAGTCCACGCCCTCGAAACTGCCAGCACCCGACCAGTCGTTCGACTGTCCAGACTGTGGGACGCGGCGGCGACTGGCCGAGTTCACCCGGACGAGTCTGGACCTCGAGGTCGTCCGCGACGCGACGTCCCGAGGTTCAGCCGGCGGCGAGTCGTCCTGAGGTTCAGCCGGCGGCGAGTCGTCCCGAGGTTCAGCCGGCGGCGCGTCGTCCTGAGGTTCAGCCAGCTTCACGCTGTCAGTGGTGCCACCGAGATCGCCTCATCCGGCGTTTCCACCGGGATCGCGTCTTCGGTTGCTCCGTCGTGGTCGCACCGTCAGTCATTCCGCAGGCATCGCGTCGTCGCCGAGACAGCCACCATTAATAGCCCTACACGAGTACTGAAGACCGCTATGGAGCTCACCTGGCACGGCCACTCCACGTGGCACGTCAGCGTCGACGGCACCGACCTGCTGATCGACCCGTTCTTCGACAACCCGAAGACCGACACCGACCCGGAGGAGCTGGATCCGGACTACGTGCTCCTGACACACGGCCACTCCGACCACATCGCCGACGCGGACCGGTACGCCGGCGCGACGCTCGTCGCGACGCCCGAACTCGTGAGCTACGCTCAGGACCACTGGGGCTACGAGGACGCCGTCGGGGGGATGGGGATGAACCTCGGCGGCACCGTCGAGTGCGGGGACGCGTGGGTGACGATGGTCCGGGCGGACCATACCAACGGCATCGACACGGACTACGGCAGCTCCGCCGGGATGCCCGCGGGCTTCGTCGTCACCGACAGCAAGCCGACCCAGGAGACCGACCCGGACACGACCTCGTTCTACCACGCCGGCGACACGAGCCTCATGGTCGAGATGCGGGAGGTCATCGGACCGTTCCTCGAGCCCGACTTCGCCGCCCTCCCGGCCGGCGACCACTTCACGATGGGGCCGGCGCAGGCGGCGATCGCCGCCGACTGGCTCGGCGTCGACTACGCCTGTCCGATGCACTACGACACGTTCCCACCGATCGAGATCGAGACCGACGACTTCGTCCGCGAGCTGAAGGCAACCGGCACCGGTGCCGAGGCCGTCGTCCTCGACGGCGACGAGTCGTACACGCTCTGACGGCGTCACGCCCGGGCACAGACCGTTCTTCGGAACGCACCATCCGCCCTCCTGCACGATCCGAGCGACGTGGCGATCCGGCCTACTTTTTTATCCCAGTCGCGTGACTGTCCACCCGCAATGGCCGACATAGAGACCACCACCGTCAACGAGGAGAAGTATCACGCATTGAGCCGGGCCGGCGACTTCGAGCTCAGCATCGACGCGACGGGCACGGAGGGGCCGAAACAGAACGAGGTACTCGTCGCCAGCTACGCGAGCTGCTTCGCCTTCGCGAGTCGCGCGGGGGCCAACCGCCAGCTCGACATCGACCTCGGGAAGGTCGAGATCGAGGCGGAGGCCGACCTGGACGACGACGACCACCTCGCCGCGATCAGGTTCCAGATGTACATCGAGGCGGATCTCGACGACGAGGAGGTCGAGAACGTCCTGGAGCTCGGCGAGCAGATCTGCCACATCCGCGATTCGATAAAGGAGAAGCTGTACGCCGACGTCGAGGTCACGACCGACGCCTTCTGAACCACGGCTGTTCCATCCCTCCGGGTCACCTCCACACCGAGAGATACGGTCCCGTCTCCCGTCCCCGGTAACCCAATGCCCAGACCTCCGGAAGGCAAGGGCGGGCATCAGGTAGATGGGAGACCAAGTTACGCATCACCAGACTCCATCCATCCAGACCCGGTCGATCGAAGGTTCATATACCAGGACGGGACCAACACCCCCGTGCCCAGTCCATCGCTGTCCGGCATCGGACACCGTGCGGCCGCCGGACAGTATCGCGCCGCCTGTTCGCCACTACGTTAAGACCCCCCGGCCCATACGGCCGATCATGAGCAACTGGCAGGAGATGATCGTCGGCGATCGGATGGTGGTCGACGACACGTTCTCCGAGCAGATCGACCGCTCGCCCTTCTCCCGTCAGGAGTGGGGCCTCATCATGACCGCGTCCAACTTCGAGATCGAGGCACCCGACGACGCGGACGCCGCCCGGCTCGTCGCCGACACCTCCGACCTGCCGGTGATCATGCCCGAGGTCGAGAAGGTCGCCAGCATGGGACCGATGGGCCGGCCCCAGCAGGAGGGCTCAGGGTCGGGCATCTTCGGCTCGTTCCTCGACTCGCTCGGGCTCGGGGGAGGGAACGACGGTCCCAGCGACGAGGAGAAGCTCCAGACCGCCGAGCGACTCGTCGACGCCTACGCCGCGGAGCTCCAGGCACACCTCGAGGAGGAGGGCAGGTGGGACGAGATCCGGGCGACCGCGGCGGCCGCGAACCAGGACTGACTAGTCGCCGAGCCGGTCGATGACGGCGGCAGTGACGTCGGTCGTCGTGGCGTCCCCGCCGAGGTCGGGGGTGTGCGGCCCGTCGGCGAGAACGGCCTCGACCGACCGTCGGACGCCCGTCGCCTCCTCGCCGTAGCCGAGGTGCTCGAGGAGCATCGCCGCCGAGAGGATCGCCGCCGTCGGGTTGGCGACCCCCTCGCCGGCGATGTCCGGCGCGGTCCCGTGGACGGGCTCGAACAGGGCGTTGTCCGCGCCGACGTTCGCGCTCGGGAGGAGCCCCAGTCCGCCGACGAGGCCGGCCGCGAGGTCCGACAGCACGTCGCCAGCCAGGTTCGGACAGATGACGACGCCGTACTCCTCCGGCCGCAACAGGAGGTGCATCGCCAGGGCGTCCATCAGCGCCTCGTCGTAGTCCGCACCGAGCTCGTCGCCCACGGCCCGGACGGTCTCGAGGAACAGCCCGTCCGTGGTCCGCATCACGTTGGCCTTGTGGGCGACCGTCACCGAGGCGTACCCGTTCTCCTCGGCGTAGGTGAAGCCGTACTCGGCGATGCGTCGGGAGGCGTCCTCGGTGACGACGCGCGTCAGGGTCGTGACCCCCGCGGCGATCTCTGACTCGATGCCGGCGTAGACCCCCTCGGTGTTCTCGCGGACGAACACGAGGTCGGTCTCCGGCCGAAGTGCGTCCACGCCGGGGTACGCCCGCGCCGGTCGCAGGTTCGCGAAGGACCCGACGGCCTCCCTGAGCGGGAGGATGACGTCGGCGGCCGTCTCGCCCGCGGCGCCGAAGAGCGTCGCGTCCGCCTCGGTTGCGAGCCGGTAAGTCTCCGCGGGGAGCGCCTCGCCGGTCGCCGCCTCGGTGGCGTCGCCCGCCTCCGCCTCGACGTACTCGAGGTCGACGACCGACGCCAGGACCTCCACGGCGGCAGGGACGACCTCCTGGCCGATGCCGTCGCCGGGCACCACGAGGACGGTCTCAGTCATCGTCCACGTAGGGCAGCGACGCCGCCGTCTCGGCGACCGCCGCCGTGTTCGACTTCATCAGCGCGGTGGTGTCCCAGATCCCCTCGACGAGCGCCTGTCGCTGAGCGTCGTCGACGTCGACGTCGACGGTCCCGCCTCCGTAGGTGACCGTCTCCTCGGCGACATCGACCGCGATCTCGCCGTCGGGGTTCGCGTCGATCCAGTCCTGGAGCGCCTCGACGGTCCCTGTGTCCGCCGTCACGGTCGGAACGCCGAGCGCGAGGCAGTTTCCGGCGAATATCTCCGCGAAGGACTCGCCGACGATGGCGTCGATGCCCCACCGGACCAGGGCCTGCGGGGCGTGCTCGCGGGAGGAGCCGCAGCCGAAGTTCGCGTTGACCACCAGGACGCTCGCGTCCCGGAAGCGCTCCTCGTTGAACGGGTGGTCCTTCGGTCGATCCTCGTCGTCGAACCGCTGGTCGAAGAAGGCGAACTCGCCGAGGCCGTCGAAGGTGACCACCTTCATGAACCGCGCGGGGATGATCTGGTCGGTGTCGATGTCGTTGCCCCGGACGGGGATGCCCGTCCCCTCCACGTAGTCGACGCTGGGGATGTCCTCGGTCGCGTTGCCGTCGCCCGTCGCGTCACTGTCGCCCACCATCAGGCGGTCACCTCCGCGGCCGGGAGCTCCCGGACGTCGGTCACCTCGCCGGTGACGGCGGCCGCGGCGACCATCTCGGGGCTCATCAGGACGGTTCGCCCGTCCTTCGAGCCCTGTCGACCCACGAAGTTCCGGTTCGACGACGAGGCACAGGCCTCGTCGCCGACGAGCTGGTCGTCGTTCATGCCGAGGCACATCGAGCAGCCCGCCTCGCGCCACTCGAAGCCTGCCTCCGTGAAGACCTCGTCGAGCCCCTCGGCCTCGGCGGCGGCCTTCACGCGCTGGCTGCCGGGGACGACCAGCCCGCGCACGGAGTCGTGGACCCGACGCCCGTCGACGATCGCCGCGGCCGCGCGGAGGTCCGGCAGCCGGGCGTTCGTGCACGACCCGAGGAAGGCGACGTCGATCCCGTAGCCCTCCATCGTCTCCCCGGGCTCGACGCCCATGTGTCGCTGCGCCCGACGGGCCGTCTCCTGCTTGTCCGCGGGGAGGTCCTCCGGGGCGGGGACGGGCTCGCTGATCCCGACGCCCTGGCCGGGGGTGGTCCCCCAGGTGACCGTCGGTTCGATCGCCGAGCCGTCGATGACGACGACGTCGTCGTAGGTGGCGTCGGCGTCGGACGCGACGGACTCCCAGTAGGGCTTCAGCGCCGCGAACCGGTCCGGGTCGTCCCGGAAGGCGTCGGTCTCCCGGAGCCACGCGTAGGTCGTCTCGTCGGGGTTGACGTACCCCGCGCGGGCGCCGCCCTCGATGGACATGTTGCAGATGGACATGCGGCCCTCCATCCCGAGGCTCTCGATGGCCTCGCCGGCGTACTCGTAGACGTAGCCGACGCCCCCGTCGGTGCCGAGCCGGGGGATGATCGTGAGG
>SLIW01000227.1 GCA_007135435.1 Natronomonas sp. | reverse complement strand
GCCCCCGGCGCCAACATGGGCTACGGCCGCGTCCTCGCCGAACCGGTCCACGGCTCGGCACCGAAGTACGCCGGCCAGGACAAGGTCAACCCGACCGCGATGATCCTCTCCGGCCGGATGATGCTCGAGTACATGGGCTGGAGCGACGCCGCAGACCTCGTCCGCGACGCCGTCGAGCGGACCATCGCCTCCAGGCAGGTCACCTACGACATCGAACGCCAGATCGAGGGCGGCGAGAAGCTCGCCACCAGCGAGTACGCCGCGAAGGTCGTCGAGAACGTCTACGACCTCGCGTAGGCCCGCGCTCGCTTCATCACCCGGCGCTCGCTTCGTCACCCGGCGCTCGCTTCGTCACCAAACGCTCAGTCCTCGCCGATCGAGCAATCCACTATGATCTCGATATCGCCGAGGCTCCCCTCCGCGCCGTCGACGCCCCGTTGGATCCGCGCAGTGTCCGACCTCCCGCGAGCTCGTCGACGCGGGTGATCTTACTGCGCCCAGTCGGGGTCCGGTCGGGGCGGGGCGAAGATGTCGACGCCGCGGACGACCTCGTCCCCGCGGTTCTCGGCGCCGTGTGGTTCGTCGGGCGGGATGGTGAACGAGTCCCCCGGCCCGACGACCGTATCCTCGCCGTCGGGCCCGATGAAGGTCAGCTCACCCTCGTAGACGAAGCCCGTCTGCTCGTGGTGGTGGCTGTGCTCCGGGACCGTCGCGCCCGGTTCGATCTCGAACGCCTGGATGCTCGTCCGCTCGCCCGCCGCCAGCTGCGTGAGGTGGACCGACTCGACGGCCTCGACCGCCTCGCGATCCACGAGTCCGACTCGTTCCATGTCCCGACGGTGGGCGCCCCACCTATTGAGCGCTTCCCCCGGGTCGCTCGTCCGACGAACCCTGGGCCAGCCGCTCCCGGGCGGCGGCACCCAGCCTCCCGGCGGTCTTGCAGCCGGCCCCGGTGTTCACGACGACCACGTCCTCCTCCGGGCCGAAGGCGCCCTCCCGCGCCAGGCGCATCGCCCCTGCGAGGGCGACGGCTGCAGTGACGCACATCTCGACGCCGTCGCGGCTGGCCACCGAGAGCGCGGCGTCGATCGCCTCCCCGTCGTCGACCGCGACTCCGGTCCCATCCGTCTCCGCAACGGCCTCCAGGATCCATGGCGACGCCCCGGGATCGGGAATCTCCACACCGCGCGCGACGGTCTCGGGGTCTTCCCACGGCGTGTGCTCCGTCGCGCCCGCCTCGATCGCCTCGACGACGGGCGCCGTGCCGGTGGACTGGGCGACGTGGAGCGCCGGCGGGTCGTCGTCGATCCACCCGGCACGGTGGAGCTGCTGGTAGGCCTTCCAGATGCCGATCAGGCCGACGCCGCCTCCGGTCGGGTAGACGACGTGGTCCGGCGTCGACCAGCCGAACGCCTCGTAGAGTTCGAACCCCATCGTCTTCTTGCCATCGTGGCGGTAGGGCGTCTGGAACGTCGCCACGGTGTCCCAGCCGTTCGCCTCGCGCGCCTCGGCGAAGGCGGCGCCGGCCCGGTCGATCTTCCCCTCCGAGAGGTGGAGGTGGGCGCCGTGGGCTTCCACGAGGTCCTTCTTGACGTCGCCGGCCTGGTGGTTGAGGAAGACGTGGCAGTCCATCCCCGCCCGGGCGGCGTAGGCGCTGGCCGACTGGCCGGCGTTCCCCGCCGAGGGGAGCGCCACCTCCGTGACGCCTCGCTCGTTGGCACAGGAGATCGCCGCCGACAGCCCGCGGTCCTTGAACGTGTTCGTCGGGTTCTGCCCCTCGTCCTTCAGGAAGAGCCGGCCGAGCGCCGCGTCGCGGTCGCTGTCCCGTTCGCTGTCCCGGTCGCTGTCGCGATTCAGCGTGGCCGCCAGCCTGGGACACTCGATCAGCGGCGTCACGCCCTCCCCCATCGAGACCACCGCCGACGCCTCCTGGACGGGCAGGAGCTCGCGGTACTTCCACATCGAGCCGCCGCGTCGCGCCCACGTCTCCGGCGAGACATCGAACGCGTCGAGGTCGTACTGGGGGTCCAGGATCCCGCCACAGGCCGGACAGGGCCCCGTCGTTCCATCCACGTCGCTCACCTCCCCGCACGCGTAGCATTCGAGGTGCGAGAGGCAGCTGTCCGTCGCATCGAACGTCGACGTCGGATCCATACCCCCGGCTCGGACCCCGTCCACATAGACCGCACGGACACCAGTACACAACCGACCGCACACACGTCCGCGCACACCGACACCACGGTCACCCGCCGTTTCATCGAACTTTTCACCGAACGCGCAGAAGGCGACGTATGTACACCGTGGTCGGGTGCGGGGAGTGCCACGCGCTCTGGGTCGTCGCGGACCGGCCCGAGACGACGCAGTGTCCGCGCTGTCGGACGCGCCACCGGTTCGGGTCCCTGAAGGCCTTCGCGGAGGCCGACACCTCCGAGGAGGCGGCGCGGGTCCGCAGCGCGATGCTGGCCGAGCGGGCGGCGGAGGGCGAGTTCGTCGACCCGGAGTCCGTCGACACCGACGCCGTGGGGATGGGTGACGAGGAGTTCCTGGCCGCCTCCGGCCTCGACCCGGACGCCGTCGCCGAGGCGGGCGACCGCGCGGCGCACGGGGGCGCCGGCGGGGGCCGGACGCGGAGCCGAAAGGACGTGGTCCTCGACGCCCTCGAGGATCTGGAGGAGCCCACCGCCGACGCCGTGGTCTCCTACGCCACCGACGCCGGCGTTCCCGAGTCGTACGTCAGGCGCGCGCTCGACCGGCTGCGGCGGGCCGGCGAGGTGACCGAACGCGACGGCGTCTACCGGCAGCTGTGACCGCGGACGACCGCGACCGGGAGTACCGGTTCGGACCAGAGGACTTCGAGGACGATCCCACGGACGGGTCCCGGGACGCCGTCGACCCGGCAGCCGTGATCATCGCCGGGGCTCTCGGCGTCGGGGTCCTCCTGCTGATCGCTGCGCCGCTGGTCGAGCCGGTTCCCGTCGCCGGCGCGGAGGTCGGTCTGCCGGCGGCTGCGGCCCTCGTCTTCGCCCTCGGACTCGTCGTCGGGAGCGGCGTCTACGTCCGTCGCGGCAGGAGGTTCCTGGGGGCGGCTCACGGCGTCGGGGCCGTCGGCTGGGTGCTGGTCGTCCTCGGCACCATCCTACCGAGCCGACAGCTCCTCCTCGCGGGGGTCGGCGTCCTCGTCGCCGGAATCGGTGTCCTCGGGGTCCTGGGATGGCGGGCACGCGGCTGAAACCCGTTGCCGTCCGGGTGCGTGTGACCAGGTGGGGGGCTGGTGGTCTCGGAGACCACGAGAGCCGACGACGTTCCGGAGGGGCTTTGGCACAGCCCTGCGGACGACGGCGCATGGAGCTGGAACGCGAACCGTCCTACTACACTCGGCTGCTGGTCATCTTCGGACTCGTCCCCCTGCTCCTCCTCGACCTCTTCGCCGATCTGCCAGCGGGCGGCTTCGTCGCGGGCGGGGCGATCATCTTCGCCCTGGCCGCGGGGATCCACCTCTACGGGGGCGAACCCCGGGCGGCCGCGGGGTGGCTCACCTTCGGCGCCGCG